>SKZC01000318.1 GCA_007127575.1 Gemmatimonadota bacterium | reverse complement strand
CCGTACACGGCTCCCTCCTGGAAGTCGAAACCGCAGACCCTTCCCAAAATGCCCCGGTCCAACAGCCCCTTCACGAATAAAAAGGTGGGGTAGCGACGACGAACGAGGCCGACGGAGAGCACCGCGCCGGAGGACTCGGCGGCCGCGATCATTTCGTCACACTCCCGCACGGTGAGGGCCATGGGCTTCTCCACGAGGACGTGGACGCCATGTTCCAGAAGATATTGGGCGATCGGGCCGTGGAGGTGATTGGGCACGGCCACGATCGCCGCATCCGCCGCCCCCACGATGTCGCGGAAATCTCCGGACACCTCCGGGATACGGAAGCGGTCCGCCAGGGCGGCGGCGTGACGGGACTCCCGGTCCACCAGGAGCGTGGTGGTGAAGTCCGGTGAAGCCGCCTGCGCCGGCATGTGAAGCCGCTCGCTGACCCGCCCACACCCCACCACGGCGAGGCGCACCGGCCGCTTCGTCCCATCCTCCGTGCTCACCGCCTCACCTCACCAGGGCCGGGGGCGAGCCCTTGTGAACCGGTGAGTACTCCGTCCTCCACTCGAGCTTCGGTCGAACCACTCCCGGCACGGCGCCGGCCCAGTGCCCGCGGGCGGAGGTCCCATCGGCCGGATCCACGACCAGGAACGACACGGCATCCTCACTGAACTGCTTGGGCCCGTTTCGCACCTTGAGCCGGGCGATCAGGGAGTACATGCCTTCCGTGAGGAGATTCCCGGGAACCTGAACGCTGGCCCGGTAGCGGCCGGCCGGCCGCTCCCGGTCCCACCACTCCGGATCCAGGTCCATGGTGGTGAACGCGGCCATGTCCGACTCGGTGTTCCAGATGACGAAGTGAGGGTAGACGACGGCGCCCGAGCGGAGCAGGTCGAACTCCATGACGAGCTCGACAGGACGTCGAATGTCCACCGTGTCCGAGACCCGCCCGTCCTCGCCGCACACCCGCGCGGCGCGAAGGCGGGCGAACTCCCCGCCGGGTGCATCGCTCGGATCTTCCCACTCCGCTCCCGCCATGCCTCCCTCCCCCGAGTTCAGGTACCGGGCCATGACCTCATCCGATGGCCCATCCAGCACCAGGCGTCCCTCTTCCAGAAGGAGAATCCGTTCGCAGAGCCGGGTGACGGCGGCCAGGTTGTGGGAGACGAAAAGCACCGTGCGCCCCTTCCCGGCGACCTCGTCCATTTTCCCGAGGCACTTGCGCTGAAAGGCCGTATCCCCCACCGAAAGCACCTCATCGACCAGGAGGATATCTGGCTCCAGGTGAGCGGCCACGGAGAACGCGAGGCGGACCTTCATCCCGGTGGAGTAGCGCTTGATCGGGGTGTCGATGAACTTCTCCACCCCGGAAAAGTCCACGATTTCGTCGAACTTCCGAGTGATCTCCCGGTGGCGCATTCCCAGGACCGCTCCGTTCAGGTAGACGTTTTCCCGCCCGGAGAGCTCGGGGTGAAAGCCCGTTCCCACCTCGAGGAGGCTGGAGACCTGGCCGTGGATCGAGATCCGCCCCGATGTGGGCTTGGTGATGCGGGTGAGGATCTTGAGGAGCGTGGACTTGCCGGCCCCGTTGCCCCCGATCACGCCCACCACCTCTCCCGAGTTCACCTGGAACGATACGTTGCGAACCGCCCAGATCACGTCGCCCTGGCTCTCCCCCTCCTTGAAGCTCGTGAGGCGGGTGAGGCGCTTCAGGTTCCGGGCCGGACGGCGCAGGGAGTGAAAGACCGAGGCTGCAAGGGTATCATGCTCGTTCTCGTGGCCACCGATCCGGAAGCGCTTCGAAAGGTCCTCCACGTTCATCGCGATCTCTGTCATACGTCTCACAAAGGTTTGAGGATGACGTCCCGGGCGCGCCCCCTCCCGACCCGCCGGCGACCCGTGGCGACGGATCCGCCGAGGGAGGCTCGAAGGGGTGGAAGCTAAAGGCACGGGCCCGAGTCGATGACCGGAACTCCAGGGAGCAAGAGACGGGCCAACGAAAGCCCGTCCGGGGCCGGGTCTGTTCAGGCGGCCGTCGTATCCGGATGGGAGCCGTTCCCCAAGTCGGGAAGGGCGGGCCGCCAGGTGTAAGGCGGCTCCCACCATCCAGGCGAACCCGAGGACGTGGAACGCGGCGGGGGCCACAAAGTGTTGCCTCCGCACCACACCACCCCCGACTTCGGCTTCCCGTCCCCATCCGGGCTCCTCGTGCCGGGAAAGTGGACGGGTCGTGGCACCCATCTTGCCACTCGCTACAGCGCAGCGAGATCCGATCCGAAACCTACATCCGGGATGTCCACACACTCATGAGCCGCCCCCCTTCCACCATCGTGATCGACAGCGAGACACGGGCCTTCGACTTTCAGTTCACCGAGCTTCGAGAATACCGGGAGCTCTTCTTCTTCCTCGTATGGAGGGACATCAAGGGACGCTATGCCCAGTCCGTCCTCGGGGTCGGGTGGGCGGTGATCCAGCCCATGGTCTCCATGGTCGTGTTCACGGTAATCTTCGGCGGGCTCGCGAGCATCGATTCGGACGGGGTCCCGTATCAGATCTTCAGCTACGTGGCCCTGGTGCCCTGGGCCTACTACTCCAACGCCCTCACGGACTCCACGGGAAGCCTGGTGAAGGACAAGGGTTTGGTGCAGAAGATCTACTTTCCCCGCATGATCCTGCCGGCTGCCGCCGTGCTGGGGCGGCTGGTGGACTTCTTCATCGCCTTCGTCTTCCTCGGCGCCTTCCTTATCTGGTACTCCATCACGCCCACCCTGTGGATGCTGGCCTTGCCGGTGTTCATCATCATGATGATGGCATCCGCGGCCGGGATGGGAATGTGGCTCGGGGCGCTGGCGGTGCAGTACCGGGACGTGAAGTACGGGTTGAGCTTCGCGGTCCAGCTCCTCATGTACGCGGCGCCAGTGGTGTACCCGGTGAGCTACGTGCCCGAGCAGTTCCGCATGCTTTACGCCGTGAACCCGATGGTGGGTGTCATCGAGGGCTTCCGGGCGAGCATCCTGGGTACCACGGCCATGCCCTGGGACCTGATCGGGGTGAGCGCCATCAGCTCCGTCGTCATTTTGCTGGCCGGGGCGTGGTACTTCCGGAAGAAAGAAGAGGTGTTCGCCGACGTGGCGTAACCCCGGGAGTGAAGTCCGGTCACCACGGCCCCCGAGTCGGGTGAATTGGTCCGTGTCCACAGATGAAGTCGGTACATGTGCCCACGTCTTCAATTTCCGTGATACGTCCCTACTTCACCATCTACCCCGTCCGCTTAACGGCATTCAGTGCGTAAACGCCCATGGCATCAACAACCGGGGCGATGTCATCGGGGACTATGATGGCGACCAGCCCGTCCTCTGGACGTGATCACGGTAGAGGGCGGGCAGAGATACTGGGATCCTCAGCAATGGATCAGCCGATCCCATGCGCCGATGGCCCCCCTCACACACGGGCCAAGCCCGGACCCCCTCCAGGGCTCCCGCGGGGGTCCCCGTGTTGCCGCTCCGGAAGCTCCCGCAACAAGTCCGCAACACATAGCACGAGAAAAGCCCCTCCGGGGGGCTTCCCGAAGGGGCCTGAGTCGTTGTTGCTATCGAGT
>SKZC01000116.1 GCA_007127575.1 Gemmatimonadota bacterium | reverse complement strand
TCGGGGGCGGCATCGTCGTCGCTCGAGGCCTTGGGCTCCTCGTCGCTCTCTTCCGTTTCGGATTCCGTCGCTTCCTCTTCGGCCACCTCCTCCGCCGCCTCCGCTTCCGGCACCTCCGTTTCGGCGCCTTCAGCTTCCTCTGCGTCGGCCTCGACCTCCTCCGGCTCTTCTTCCTCCCGTTCCACCTTTCGGGTGGGCGCGGTGACCACCTCCAGAACGATCCGGCGGTTGGCGGCGTCGGACTCGATGACCTTCAGGTCCACCGGGTCCCCTTCCTCAAAGTACTCCTCCAGCCGGTCCGCCTGTTCCACGGCACTGTGTGAGGCCGGCACAAAGCCTTCGATTTCGTCGCCCAGGTCCACCACTACACCTTTGTCCTGGACCCGGGTGACGTGACCGCTCACCTCCACCCCGGCGGAGAAGCGCCGGGAGATGTTGGGCCATGGGTCCTCCTCGATCTGCTTGAGGCCCAAAGAGATTCTCTTGTTCTCAGCATCCACGTCCAGAACCATGACCTCCAGCTCCTCACCCTTCTGCACTACTTCCGAAGGGTGCTCCACACGCCGGGTCCAGCTCATGTCCGAGACGTGGACGAGACCATCGATGCCGGGCTCGATCTCCACGAAGGCGCCGAAGGAAGTGAGGTTTCTGACCGTTCCCGTGAGGCGGGTTCCTGCGGGGAACTTCATGGGGAGGGAGAGCCAGGGGTCCTCCTCGATCTGCTTCATCCCCAGGGAAATCTTCTCCTCACCGGGATCCACCTTCAGAACCACCGCTTCGATCTCATCTCCAATGGAAACCAGCTTGGAGGGATGCCGGACGTTCCGCGTCCAGGACATCTCCGAGATGTGGACCAGGCCCTCCACGCCCTTTTCCAGCTCCACGAAGGCGCCGTAGTTCGTGATGGAGACCACGCGGCCTTTGACCCGGGACCCCACGGGATACTTCTGGTCGATGTCGGACCAGGGATAGGGAAGAAGTTGCTTGTAGCCCAGGGAGATCCGCTCCCGGTCCCAGTCGATGTCCAGCACCTTCACGTCCAATTCCTCTCCGATGTCCACCACCTCGGAGGGGTGACCCACTCGGCCCCAGGACATGTCCGTAATGTGGAGGAGACCGTCCAGGCCCCCCAGATCGATGAAGGCCCCGAAGTCGGTGATGTTCTTCACCACACCCTCCCGGACCTGACCTTCCAAAAGCTCTTTCACCAACGTCTCGCGCTTCGTCTCCCGCTCCGCCTCCAGGAGGACGCGGCGGGACACCACGATGTTCCGCCGACGCTTGTTCAGCTTGATGATCTTGAACTTGTACGTCTCTCCGATGAGGTCCTCGATGTTGGGGACCCTCCGGAGGGCGATCTGCGACCCGGGGAGGAAGGCGTCGACTCCCATGAGGTCCACGGTGACCCCACCCTTGATCTTCCGAGCCAGGGTGCCCTTCACGGGACGGTCGCTCTCGTGAGCCTCCTTGATCTTCTCCCAGACGCGGAGGAAGTCCGCCTTCCTCTTGGAGAGGACCACCACCCCGTCGTCATCCTCCAGACGCTCCAGGAGAACGTCCACCTCGTCGCCGGGCTCCAACGACTCGGGCTCCTTGAACTCGTCTTTGGGAACCGAGCCCTCACTCTTGAAGCCGAACTCCAGGATCACGGCTCCATCGGTGATTCGGAGGATCTTGGCGGTGACGATCTCCCCTTCCCGAACCTCCTGCAGGTCACCCTGGAACTCGGTGAGGAGGGACTCGAACTCGTCCCTGGACATGTCCAGGTCCTCGTCCCCGTAGGGGTCGAGGGACAGCTCCGGGGAAATGCCCACTCGAGGAGGCTCCCGGTCAACCTCGTCGGGATCCACCTTCACGACAGCGTCAGGGTCGAAGCTGGCTTCCAACCCGTTTCCGTCATCCGAATCCGCCTCTCGGACGTCGGCTGAAGAGCTCTTGGTCTGGGGATCGGGGGCCTCCGAAGGATCCTCGGAGGTGGGGGTGGAGGTGCGTTCGGACTCTTGTGGAGTGCGTTCCGTCATTACTTACCTTCCGCCTCCGAGGTAATTCCCGGAGGGCTATAGGGGATCCGTACCCGGCCGGCTCGGCCCCTAAGGGAAAAATGAAGAAAGGCCGGGGGGGGGGGTTCCCCCCCAGGGCCTTTCGGCGACTTCGGTCCTGACTGTCGAGACAACGTCCGGGTTCCAACTCATCACCGACGTACGGACCGACTATAGAGAGGGGAATTTAGGAGACATCTCAAGACGGAGTCAAGTCCTCCACAAGTGCCAGAATCCGATCCACCTGTTCGTCGAAATCCAGGCTCGTGGTATCCACCTCCACCGCGTCCTCCGCCGGCCGCAAGGGTGCCGTCTCCCGTTCCCGGTCTCGCCGGTCCCGCTCCTCCAGCCGCAACGCTTCCGCTTCCACCGCTTCCGGGCTCTCTTTTTCGGCCCGCTCCCGGAGCCGTCGCCTAGCTCGCTCCTCCAGATTCGCCACCAGAAAGACCTTCAGGTCGGCATCGGGGAACACCACGCTTCCCATGTCTCGCCCGTCTGCCACCAGTCCCCCGCCCCGAGCTGCTTCGCGCTGCCGCTGGAGCAACCATCGGCGGACGGCCGGCACGGCGGAGAGATGGGAGACGTTTTCCGTGACGGCGGCGGTCCGGAGTTCCGGGCCCATGACACGGTCCCCGTAGCGGATCCGAACTCCTTCCGGCTCCGGTTCCACCTGGATCTCCAGCGCATCGAGCTCCCGGGAAGAGAGCTCCGGCCACCCATCCACCGGAAGCCCTTCCTCCAAAAGAGCGTACGTGAGCGCACGGTAGAGGGCACCGGAATCCAGGTGCCGAAAACCGAGTCGCCTGGCCAGCTCCTTGGCCGTGCTGGACTTCCCCGATCCCGCCGGGCCATCCACGGTGACCAGGGGACGCCGGCTCACGACTCCCTTCCCCCACCTCGCGAGGATCCCGCTCGAGACCCCGGCCCGGAAAGCCGATCCAGCAGCGACCAGAAGCCGGGGAAGCTCACATCGGCTACCTCCCCCCCCACCACCTGGATTCCCCCTGAACCGGTCCGGGCCCGCACCACCCGATCCAGAACCCCGAAGGCCATGGCGATCCTGTGGTCCCCGTGGCTTTCCACCCGCCCGGAAAGCGGGTGGTCTCCCCCTACCACCACGAGTCCGTCGTCCAGCTCTTCCACCTCCACACCCACCTCCCGAAGTCCCAGCGCCAGGGCCCGGATCCGGTCCGACTCCTTCACCCGTAGCTCTCCGGCTCCCGTGATCCGAGTCGTCCCTTCGGCCCGGGATGCCAAAACCGCCAGAATGGGCACTTCGTCGATGAGATCCGGAACCTCGTCCCCTCCCACCTCCACGCCGCGGAGGGTGCTGTGTCCACAGACCAGGGTGCCGGAGGGCTCCATTCCGCCGGGCTCTTCCTCCACTTCCACCGTGGCCCCCATCCTGCGAAGAACGGGAAGAAGGCCCGTCCGGGTGGGGTTCAGGTTCACGTCCCGAAGCACCAGATCCGAGGACGTCCCACCCAGAAGGGTGAGGGCGGCGGGAAACGCGGCGGAGGAGAAGTCTCCGGGGACCTGGAAGTCCAGTGGAGGAATTTCTCCGGGCG
>SKZC01000159.1 GCA_007127575.1 Gemmatimonadota bacterium | reverse complement strand
GCAAGCGCGACCGGCTCCGGGGTTTCGCAAGTGGTGAGAACCAGGAGGCTCGGGGCGGGGGCCTCGAACGCGACGACGGTCAGAGCCGTGACGAGCACGCCGATCATGTGGATTGCCTATGGGAAGATCTAGGAAGCCGACAGAATTGAAGCCGTAATGTGGCCGCCGGCCGGAACGGGCCGCAAGTGGTCCGACCGTGAGCCGATGCCGGCTTGAGACCAATGCCGTCAGGGCCCTCTTGGCCCCGGCTTCTCGGCTCTCATGGCCACGAAGGCAGCACCGCAAAGCGTCCTTTCTCCAAGGGTACGCTCCAGAGTCCGGGCGACTCTCCAGCAATGGGTTCCCGGCCACGGAACCCCCGAGTAGGTCCGCGCTTCCTCCAGAACCGTCGATCAGAACACGAGCACCTTTTCGGCCCACTCCGTCCAGTCGGCGAGCTCTTCCAGTGTGCTCCGCTCGGGCCCTTCGGCCAGTTCCTCGTCGGTGAGCCCCCGGGCGTCCAAGCAAGTGCTGCAGACCCCAACCTGGAGCGCATTGAAGGCGTGTTCCGTGCCGTACGGCGGGTGGTTCACGATGAAGAGAGTCTTCACGGATGCGTCCTGTCGGTGGGAAGGCCGTTCCGGCCCTCAACGGTACCATGGGTACCCGGGAGGCTGGGGCGGCGGTCCGGCGGTGCCTGGGCGGGAAGCGTCTCGGGCATCCGGACCGCGACCAGCGCGCTCGAGAGAAGCGCCAGAAGCCCGCCCGCCAGGATGGCCGGAGCGATCTCGAGCAGGTCGGCGAGCACCCCGGCCACGATGGCCCCGAACGCGTAGCCGGAGTCACGCCAGAGTCGGTACACGCCCACTGCCGAGCCCCGCCAGGCTGGGTGCGCCACATCGGCCACGGAGGCCAGGAGCGTGGGATACACCAGCGCGGTGCCGGCCCCCAGGAGGGCGCTGCCCACGAACCAGACCCCGAACCCGCCGCCGCCGGCCACGATGAACAGGGCCAGAGCCTGAAGAAGCATCCCTGTCGCGATCAGCGGCTTCCGACCAAGACGGTCGGAGAGGCCCCCAGTCCAGAGCTGGAGGACGCCCCAGAGCGCCGGATAGATGAAGGTGAGGATCCCGATCTGGCTCAGCGAGAGGCCGCCGGCGGCGAAAAAGAGAGGGAAGAGCCCCCACGCCAGGCCGTCCTTGAAGTTCGTCACCATGCCGGCCTGACTGGCCCCGAAGAGAGCGGGATGGCGCCAGCTCGCCATGGTGAGGATCTCCCGCCCGCTCAGGGTGCCTCCCAGCGTGGGGTCCTCGGAGCTCGGCTGGTGACCTTTAGCCTCGAGGGCCACATGCTCGGCGGTCTCGCGCACGAAGAGCACCGTCAGTCCCACGCCCAGGGCCACGAACGCGATCCCCAGGTAGAACGGTTCGGGGCGCAGCCCGAACGCCTCGGCCACGTACCCGGTCCCCAGGGCGGCCAGGGCCACGGCCAGGTATCCGGCGAATTCGTTCAGGCCCATGGCGAGCCCTCGAGCCTTGGGCCCCACCAGGTCGATCTTCATGATGACCGTGGTGGACCAGGCGAGGCCCTGGTTCACGCCCAGGAGGACGTTCGCGAAGACGATCCAAGACCAGGAGGGGGCCCACATGAGGAGGAAGGGGACGGGGATCCCGAAGAGCCATCCCACGAGCAGCACCTTCTTCCGGCCGAAGAGATCCCCCAGCCGCCCGGCGAAGAAGTTCGTTCCCGCCTTGACGAACCCGAAGGTCACGATGAAGGAGAGGATGGCCCCGCGGGCGACCATCCCGAAATCTTCCTCGGCGATGAGCGGGAGGACGGTGCGCTCCAGCCCCACCATGGCGCCCACAAACGCGTTCACGAGAACCAGAAGCCAGAACTGCTTCCAGTTCTCGCGCAGACCCAGGCGGATGCCCGGCTCGCTCATCCCGCGCTCGGCGCTCCGACGGCGAACCCCATGTTCCAGGCGCGCGTCTTTTCAACCGCGCCCGGGGTCGTTCCGGCGCACCCGAAATGGTAGGAGGCCGCGATCACCGGCTCGGTGTGCCTCGTTCCTTCCACTCCGCCACTCCTTCCTCCATCTGATGGGCCCGGAACCCGTGGCCTCGGAGCTCCTGATACCCGGGACGCTGACCTCGAGCCCTCCCTCACGAAGCTCGGCGTGCACCGGCCAGATGACGGCGCGCGAGCCAGAGGATGAACGGCGGAAGGACGATCCACTGGAGGATGGGTGGGAGCCCCACCCCCAGAACGGTCGGGACCCACGGCTCATACGACCATCGTTCCAGAAGGTGGACGTTCACCGGTTCCAGGACGAAGGTGATGCTCAGACCCACCGCCACGTAGACGCTGACCCTCCGAGCGGTGGGGCGCATCAGCCACCAGCGGGTCCCGGTCGCCACGGCTACCGCCCCGTACGCGATCGCCAGGATGATGACGTCCCCGACGGTGGCCTGGAGGCAGAAGAGGATGCTCGCCCAGTGCGGCTCCCCTGCAAGCCCCTCGAACGCCGGCACCTGGAGGAACTCCCAGACGAAGTTGAGGAGGAAGGCGAACAGGGATAAGGCCGCCCACGGCTGCCACCACATATTACGCCCACCTTCGTTCACGTTTCTTCTCCCGCGAGGCCGTGGTCGGAAAGAGCGCCGGATCCCGGGAGGAGATTGTAGCAGGCGGTGGGCGGGATGTCGCCAGAGTCGGGAACGTTATCGGTTACGTGGGCCGACTACCGGGGACGACCCAGGTCCCTGGACCAGCCCACGAAGACCGAGAGGTCTGCCGCGCTCTCGGTGAGGCCGACGGAGAGGCCGCCGTTCAGGGACCACGGGCCCTCCGGCCGGTATCCCGCGGACGCGCCGACGCTCACCGGAGCATCCAGGGTCCGGACGATCCGGTGGGCACCCGAAAGGGATCCCATCAGGGTTCCGCGGCCGTCCAGGACGGCGACTGCGGCCGCCAGACCCCAGGAGGCACCGTCCCGGAGCTCGAGCTCCGGGAGATCCCCCATCCACCAGTACGCCGCGTCGCCCAGGAAAAACACCGACCCTGCGCTCGCCATGACGGACGCACCCAGGGTGTAGTCCCACGCTCCCGTCCCGACCCCGGAGTCCAGGTCGGTCAGAGGGGCCTTGACTCCGGTCGCGACCCGCACCGAGCGGAGCGGTCCCGATCCGGAGAACAGCTCGCCCCCGGCCCGGAGGAACGGGTCCCCCACCCGGGTCCGGTAGGTGTCCCTGAAGCGGACGCCCGGGTCCATGCTCCCACCCCCGTGCGTGCGGATCCGGTCGCCCCGGCGGCGATGGGCCATTGCGTCGTGGCCTTCCCCTCCCGTGGGGAGATGTCGATCTCCCACACGGGTGACCACGCCCCCGTTCTGCAGGACGACCGGGACGGAGGCCGACGCCTCGAAACGACCGAGCTCCAGGGTGAGCCCGTTCGTGAAGTAGAGCGAGTGGCTCCGGGCATCGAAGACGTACGATCCGGTCGCATATCCAAGCGAGCCCGAGTAGCGGAGGCTCTGAGCGGCCACCGGGTGGAGCGCGCCTCCGGCCGCGACCGCTGCGAACGAAGCGAGGAGCCCGAAACGCGATGTGCGCCCACCCGGCCCCCGGCGGG
>SKZC01000333.1 GCA_007127575.1 Gemmatimonadota bacterium | reverse complement strand
CCTCCACATCCCCAGGGGTCCACGAGTCCTCCTCCGCCAGGCTCCACGGCTGAGCCGGGCGGATGCGGCGTAGGGAGGTGGCCCCCTCCGGCCCAACCACCTCCACATCCAACCGGTGGAGCCCTTCCACCAAAATGGACGCCGGCTGGGGGTCGTCGGACTCCGGATCCGGCGACTCGGGGTCCGACGCAGTTCCCGTCAGGAGCCGAGCCGCCTCCTCCACCGCCTCGTCCGTCGCCACCCGGACCACGGCCCTGACTCTGGACACGCCGGCCCTCTCCCGGGAAACCACCGCGGACTCCAGGGTCACGTCCTCCGCCACCACCTCACCCTCTTCCAGGAACTGGGTCAGACGTCTCGCCACCTCGGCGTAGTCCGGCCCCTCCGGATCCCATACTCCAGGATAACGAGCGGCCCAGTAGCTGGCGGCAGCCAGGAGGCCGGTGGCGTCGGCTCCATCCACCCAGAACCCTCCCCCCGGAAAGTCCGCCGTGGCGGGGAGGCGCAGGACGATGCCCTCCCCAGGGGCCAGCCCACCTAGAACGTCCCCGGGCTCCACTCCGGCGGCGGTGAGGGCGGCGGTGGCCCGACCCACCACCAGGCTGGGCGTCCCGTCAGCCCCCACCTCCGGGCCATCGAGTTCGGTGAGATCCAGGTCGGTGGCGTAGCTCTCGAAGGAGATCCGCGCCGCCAGGTTCGCCGCGGCGGCGATCTCCGCGAGCCCATGCCCCACAGGGAGCACGATGCGGAGGTCTACGAAGTCGGGATGACCGTCGTCGTTTCGGTCCTGAAGGATGAACCCGGGGACCAGCAGATCGCGAAGGTCGTCCGAGCCCACATCCTCCTGAGCCTCTCCTGCAGAGGCGAGAGCGAACAGCCCGATCAAAACCAGGACCCCCGGCCTCCCGGGCCGGGGACGTGGAGACTCAGAAGCGCGGGAGGGGAGCATCGGGATCCATCCCCCGCTCGATCTTCTGACGCCGAACCATCTCGGCCACGTCGTCCAGGAGCTGTCGGGCATCGTAGATCACCCCGTCCTTGATGGTGTACCGGATCCCTCCCACCCGAACCGCCTCCCGGGTCTCGTCGTCCAACTTCACGGCCCCGGTCCCGTACAGAACCTTCAGGTTCTCCAGGGGATTCTCGTCCAGGAGGATGAGGTCGGCATATTTTCCCACCTCGATGGTGCCCACGGGGGGCTCCTCCCCCTGGGGCTCCCAGATCTCCAGGGCGGCGTTCAACGTGGCCGCCTGAATCACCTCCAGGGGGTGGAGGCCCACCTCCCGCAGCAGCTCCAGCTCGCCGATGTAGGCGAATCCGTAGTTCTTGTAGATGAACCCGGCATCGGCTCCCGCCGTGAGTCGACCGCCGGCTCGATGGAAGTCGTGAAGGAAGCTCATCCACTTCCGGTAGAAGGCCCGCCACTCCGTCTCCTCCTCCGTCCCCCAATAGAACCAGTACGAGCCGTGGGCCTCACGGTCCGGATAGTAGAAGTCCCACATGGAGGGGAGGGTATACGTGTCGTGCCACTCCGCCTCCCGGGCCCGCATGAAGTCCCGGTTCGCCTCGTAGATGGTCATGGTGGGGTTGATGAAGAACCCCATGTCCGCAAACTCCTGGACCAGAGCGTCCCACGGCTCGCTTCCCCGGTCATGGCTGAGTCGCCAGAGCTCCGCCACCTGGGCGAAGCGGTGCTGTTCGTTCTGGTAGTTGTAGTCCAGGCGGAAGGGCTGAATCTGGTGGTCCTTCAGGAGCGCCTCGAAGAGGCCGTAGAAGTGGGTCATTCCCGTCATACCGAGACGGGCGGCGTCCTGGGCGTTCATCCGGGCCACCCCGGTCTGCTGGAGATGGGCCGTCGTGCCCATTCCCAGCTCGTTGGCCTCGTGGATGATGGCTTCCATGACGGGCGGGGGCATGGCGTTGAGCTTGATGCCCTCCACACCCTGGTCGTGAGCCCAGCGCACCCAGTCCCGAGCCGTTTCCGGGGAGTCGATCCCTCCCCTGTCCCAACCGCTACCCGGCCTCTGATAGTTCACGATCCGGGGTGCCACGATCTCGTTGGCGGCACTGCGGGCCTGCTCCTCCCTGGACAGCTCGAAGGGGCCCAGGTTCACCCCCCGGACGGTGGTAATGCCGTGGGCGAGCCAGAGCTTGTAGGCGTACTCCCACTCCGGATTCTTCGGGGGGCCGCCGGCGTGGGCATGCATGTCGATGAACCCGGGGAGAACGTACATCCCGTGGGCGTCGATCTCCCGAGTAGCGTCTCCAGGACGGCCCTCCTCGTCGATGGGCACGCCGGGATAACCCACCGTCTGGACCTGAGTGACCCGGCCCTCCTCGATGACGATGTCGGTGGGGCCGTAGGGCGGCGCTCCGGTGCCGTCGATGACGGTGGCGCCTCGGATGATGAGGCGTTCGAACGGGCCCTCCCCCTCGTCGGGGCCGCGCTCCGGCGCCGGGAGGGGCTGGGCCACCAGCGCCAAGGGAAGCAGGTAGAGGGCCGCCACGAGAATGACGCGCGCCGGAAAGGTGATCAGGTTCATGGCGATGCTCCGGGGTTCCGGGGAAGCTGACTACATCCTTCGGTAGGCCGGACCGCTTCCCCCCTCCCTGGGGGTCCAGCGAGGTCCCAGAACGTCCGTGGCCTTGCAGTCCACACAGTTCGGAGCGTTCACCACCAACCTCCCCTCCTCATCCTTCTCGTAGACCCCGGCGGGGCACATATGGACGTAGAATTCTGCCACGTCGGAGGGCACGTCCTCCTCCGCAACCAGGTGCGACGGGATGTCGTCCCGGGTCTTGTTTCCGGCCTTGAAGACGGCGTCCACCTTGGAAAAGGTGAGCTTTCCGTCCGGGCGAAACGACTCGCCGTTCCCCACCAACCTCCGGGGTTCGGCCGCATCCTCCTCCACGGCGATCTTTCCGCCGGGAATCTTTCCTTTGGTAAGGGTCATGAGACCTGCCTTGAACCCACCCCTGTAGAACCCGTCTTTGAAGGCGGGCCGCATGTTCCTGGTCGTGTAGAGATCCTTCATGATGGAGGATTCGTTCACGGCCTCGGTATAGGAACGGAGCCCGGCTTCCGAGGTGTCGTCTGATTTCAGGGCCTGAAAGATGGTTCGGGCCGCCAGGATTCCCGACTTCACGGCGTAGTGGATACCCTTCAGGGACGGGACGTCCACGTATCCGGCGGCGTCACCCACCACCAACAACCCATCCCCGTGGCGGCGCTCGGAAACGGCGTAGTAGCCCCCCTCCGGGATGGTTTTGGCCCCCCACTCCACCATCTCACCCCCTTCCAGGTACTCCCGAAAGAGGGGGTGGAGCTTCATCCGCTGCAGCAGCTCGTGGACATCCAGCCGGGCATCCTCGTAGTCCAGTCCCACCACCAGCCCCAACGCCACCAGGTCGTCGGCCATGGGGTACATGAAGCTGCCCCCGAAGGCATCGCTAAGAAGGGGCCAACCCATGGTGTGAATGACCCGATCCAGGGGCTTCTTCACCTCCCAGAGTTCCTTTACGCCCAGGGCGTAGATCTGTGGGTTCTGGGACCCGACCCCCTGCCACCGGAGCCAGCTCTGGGTCAGGGGACCACGGGTCCCCTCGGAGAGCACCGT
>SKZC01000076.1 GCA_007127575.1 Gemmatimonadota bacterium | reverse complement strand
TGGAGGAACGGAGCCGGGACGAACCCGAATGGCTCCGCCGGCGCCGCCTGGATGCCTGGTCGGCCTACGAGCGGACTCCTCTTCCCACCACCCGTCTGGAGGAGTGGCGGTACACGGACCTGAGCCGCCTTCTCAAGCTGGACGAGCTCGCTCTGGGCGGGCCCGGCGAAGAGACCGCCGACTCCCCGGTTTTACCGCAGGAGCTCCGGCAGACCATGGACGTGGACTGGGCCGCCGCCGGACACCTGGTGGAGGTAGACGGCAAGGTGGTCCACACGGATCTCCTGGAAGAGCTGGCGGAGCAGGGGGTGGTGCTCACTTCTCTGCAGGCGGGGCTGGAGAGCCACGGTGAGCTTCTGGAGGACCAGTTGGGGGCGGCCCTTCCCGGGGAAAGCGGGAAGTTCCAGGCGCTGAACGGCGCGCTCTGGAGCGACGGAGTCCTCCTGGTGGTGCCCCGGGGGGTCCGCGTGGAGCTTCCCATCCGGGTGAGCCGCTGGCTCTCCCAAGCCGGGAGCGCTCACTTCAGCCGAACGCTCATCCTTGCCCGGGAGGGAAGCGAGGTCTCCTACGTGGACGAGATCCTCTCTCCCGACCTGGAGAAACAGAGCCTCTTCTCCTCGGGAGTGGAGGTGGTGGCCGAGCCCGGCTCCAACGTCCGCGCCGTCTCCCTCCAGAGAATGGGTCTGGGCGCCTTCCATCTCTCTCAGCAGCGGACACTGGCGTATCGGGACGCCTCTGTGGACACCCTGAACGTGACCCTGGGGGCTTCGGTGGCCCGGCTGGATCTGAACTGTCGACTCCTGGAGCCCGGCTCCAACTCCGACATGCTCGGGCTCTACTTCGCCGGCGATGGCCAGCACTTCGACCACAACACCCGGCAGGACCACCAGGCGCCGCACACCCGGAGCGACCTGCTGTATAAGGGCGCCCTGGAAGGGAAGGCCCGGACGGTATTCCGTGGCGTCATCAACGTGGCGGAGGGGGCCCAGGGAACCGACGCATACCAGACGAACCGGAACCTCCTCCTCTCGGAGCACGCCCGGGCGGACTCGCTCCCGAACCTGGAGATCGCCGCCGACGACGTGCGGTGCTCTCACGGCGCCACGGTGGGGCAGTTGGACGACGAGGCTCTCTTCTACCTCATGAGCCGAGGGCTGACTCGCCGGAAGGCCGAGCGGCTGGTGGTTCGGGGGTTCCTGGGGGAGGTCATCTCCCGTTTCCCCATGGGCGGTGTGGTGGAAAAGGTGTCCAAAGCCATCGAACTGAAGCTCCGGAAGATGTGAGGGACGAAGTCGCGCAACGGAACCACGGTTGGAACGGAGGAGGCGTACTCGATGGCGGAATGGGTGAAAGCGGCCTCGGTGGAGGAGTGCCGGGACCGGTGTCTGCACGGCGTGGAGGTGGGGGGGGAGCGGATCGTCCTGGTGAGTCGGGACGGCGAGATCCACGCCCTGGAGGATCGCTGTTCCCATCAGGACTTCCCCCTTTCCGACGGCACCCTGGAGGACGGCCAGCTCGAATGCCTCTACCACGGGGCGCGCTTCGACCCCAGCACCGGGAAGGCCCTCTCTCTTCCGGCCATCAAGCCCGTCCGGACCTTCCCGGTGGAGATCCGGGACGCTCACGTCTACGTGCAGGTGGAATGAACCCATGACGAGACCGGAGCAGGCCGGGGCTCCTCCCCGGACCGAGTCGTCTCCGGACCGGGATGCCAGATCCCCGGCCGGACCCCCGGACGCGCCCCTGGACGTCCAGGCCCTTCGCCGGGACTTCCCGGCCCTCCACCAGGACGTGAACGGCCATCCTCTGGCCTACCTGGACAACGCCGCCACCACCCAGAAACCCCGGGCGGTCCTGGATGCGCTCATGGGCTTTTACGAAGCCGACAACGCCAACGTGCACCGGGGGATCCACGAGCTGAGCCGGAGGGCCACCGAGGCGTACGAGGGTGCCCGGGACCGGGTGGCGGAGTGGATCGGAGCCCCAGGTGGCCGAGAAGAGCTCATCTGGACCCGAGGGACCACCGAGTCCATCAACCTGGTGGCCGCGAGCTGGGGAGGAGCGAACCTTTCGGAAGGGGACGAGATCGTCCTCACCGAGATGGAGCACCACTCCAACCTGGTCCCCTGGCAATTGGTGGCCCAGCGCACGGGAGCGCGACTTCGTTATGTGGAGCTGGACGACGACGGACGTCTCCGGTTGGAGCAGCTCCCGGAGCTCCTGAACGCCCGGACTCGCTTGGTGGCCATGACTCACGTCTCCAACGCCCTGGGTACCATCAATCCCGTCCGGGAAGTCGCCGACCTCGTGCGGGAGCACGGAGCGCTTCTCCTGGTGGACGGAGCTCAGGGGGCTGCCCACCACCCGGTGGACATAGGGGCGTTGGGCTGCGACTTCTACGCCTTTTCGGGTCATAAGCTCATGGGGCCCACGGGGATCGGCGCCCTCTGGGCGCGAAAGGAGCTCCTGGAGGCCATGCCCCCCTACCAGGGAGGTGGGGAGATGATTCGGGTGGTGGAGCGAGACGCTAGCACCTGGGCCGCCCTCCCACACAAGTTCGAGGCTGGCACCCCCAACATCGCCGGAGCCGTGGGGATGGCGGCGGCGGTGGAGTATCTGGACGGGGTGGGCCCCGCTCGGGTCCTCCGACACGAGCAGTCCCTGGTGGGCTACGCCCTGGAGCGGTTGGCCGAGTTCGCCGACATCCGGATTTTCGGGCCCTCCGACCCCGGAGAACGCTCCGGCGTCGTCTCTTTTGCCCTGGACTCCGCCCACCCTCACGACATCGCCACCATCCTGGACACGGAGGGGGTGGCCATCCGGGCGGGTCACCACTGCGCCCAGCTCGTCATGCGGCGCTACGGGGTCTCGGCCACCTCCCGAGCGTCGTTCTACCTGTACAACACCCGGGAGGAAGTGGACCGTCTGGTGGACGGTCTGGGCACGGTCCGGACGATTTTCGGCCCGGGAGAGGGGTCATGACCACCGAAGTCCAGCTCAGCTCCCTCTACCAACAGGTGATCCTGGAGCACTACCGGCATCCGAAGAACAAGGGTGACCTGGAAGAAGCCACCGTCACCATCTTCATGGAAAACCCCACCTGCGGCGACGAAATCCGCCTACAGCTTCGGGTGGAAGAGGACCGGATCGCCGACGCTCGCTTCGTGGGCTCGGGATGCTCCATCTCTCAGGCCTCCGTGTCCATGATGACCCAGCTCCTCAAGGGGAAGGAGCTCTCCGAGGCCGACGCCCTGGCGAAGCGCTTCACCGAGTTGATGCACGGGGACGAGTCTGCGGGGAAGGATCGGTCGCTGAAGGACCTACGGGCGCTTCAGGGCGTGAGCAAGTTCCCGGTTCGCATCAAATGCGCCCTCCTGGGCTTCGATGCCCTGGAGGAGGCGCTGAAGAGGACCCGGGCAGGGGACACCGAAGAGGAGTAGCAACGACGCCACAGCGGATGCAGCGGCGCACGAATGCCAACGAACCTCTGACTCGGGACACTAGAAGGCCGTTGAAGAAGTACAGGGCGCCACCGTTGGGAGCGCCAGGGAGCCGCCTCGTAGGCGGCGACCCGAAGGCATAGCCCAAGCTACGTCGAGGGGAGCCAACGACCGAGGGGGC
>SKZC01000482.1 GCA_007127575.1 Gemmatimonadota bacterium | reverse complement strand
GACTGGAAACGCGACAGAAAGTAGCGTCGCGCGGTGCGTGGGGTCTCACCGCTGACCGCGGCAGCCGTTACCCCCCCCCACGCAGAGGCGAGCTGCGAGTTCTTCCGCGTGTCCAACAGAGTTGGCGAAACAGAGTATGCTTGAAGCCCCGCTTGCCGAGATCGTTTTCGCGATGCAGCGGGGGGTTGAAGAGGGGGCCGATCTGGACGTCCGCGAGCTGCTCGAGCGCCTGCTGGCGGAGCTCCGGGGTGAAGTCGATGAGGTCGTCCTCCGTGATGCCCTGCATCTCGAAGGGGGCGGGCCGGGTGGGGAAGGGCTGCACCGGCGAGAGGCGCTCCCCGGGGACGTCGGACTGGGGGACCTCGCGGTACTCGAAGGGCCAGACCGGCTCTCCCGTCTCCCGATTGAAGACGTAGGCGAAGCTCTGCTTCGTTACCTGGACGAGGGCCGGAATCCGTTCCCCGTCCACCGTCAGCTCCACCAGTTGGGGGGCGTGAGGCGTGTCGTAGTTCCACACATCGTGGCGAACGAGCTGATAATGCCACACCCGTTCCCCCGTTCGGGCGTCCAGGGCGATGACGCTGGTTCCGAACAACCCGTCGCCGGGTCGGTGGCCCCCGTAGTAGTCGTTGGTTCCCGCCTTCGTCGGGATGTAGACGATGCCTCGTTCATGGTCCGCCGAGAGGGGAGCCCAGGAGCCTACGTTTCCGGTGTATTCCCAGGATCCATCCTCCCACGTCTCGTGACCGTGTTCTCCTGGCTGGGGGATGACGTGGAACCGCCAGAGGAACTCGCCCGTGCGGGCGTCGTAGGCCAAGATGTGGTTCGGGATGTCCTCCTTCCGGTACTGGAAATATCCTTGCTCGCCGGTGCTCGGTACCACCACTACGCCATCCACCACGATGGGCCCTGAGGAGGTGGTGAAGACCCCGTCCTCGTCCGGAAACCCATGCCATGGGTCCGGGTCACCGACGCCCAGGTCCGTCTTCAGGTCCACGAGGCCTTCCCCGTCGTTTCCCCACCCGTCCAGTGGAAGTCCCGTCTCCGCATCCAGGGCTACGAGCCAGGCACCCGGTGTGGTGACGAAGATGACCCCCCTGCCGTCCAAGACCTCATAGTGGACGCTCTTCCCGTAATTCTGTCGAGGTGACTTGGCCCATCGAGGGTTGTCCGGCATCCGCCACATCCAGAGGGTCTCGCCCGTGGCCGGGTCCAAGGAGACCACGGCCCTCCGGGCCCCCGCCACGGCGTAAAGCCGTCCGTCGGCGTAGATGGGCGTGCCGCGATAGATGAAGTCGGGCTCCGGACTGAAGTTGGAGGCGTGCCAGGTCCACGCCACCTCCAATTCTTCGAAATTGTCGGCGTGGATCTGGTCCAGGGGCGAGTATCGAGTGCTGGCCGCATCCGCGCCCCAGTACCTCCACTCTCCGTCTTCCGCGTCCTGACGGCCTTCCAACCCTCCGGCCGGGAGGAGGACGGTCAAGGCGATGAGGGCCGACAACCACTGGCTCCACGGATGAAGGAAGGCCGAACTCTCGGACGTCCGCATCGTCTCACCTCTCTGGGAGTTCTGGGGTCGGATCCACAGGAACTCGGGGAACGGGATGATCGGCCACGGTACCTCGCCATCCGGGAGCCCGTCAAGAATCGGACGAAGGCAGGGATCCCCCGACCTTCCCCTCTCCTTCCTCACGAACGTCCGGCCCGGTACGTTTGATCCCCCCGGCCCGCAGAGGCGGCACACAGGGTCGAAGTGTGAAACGCACCCAGGACCTACGCAGAAGGGACATGAGCCGACAATCCTCCAGCACCCCGCCGCGAGGACGGGACTTCATCCGGCAGATCGTGGCGGACGATGTGGCATCGGGAGCTCACGGTGGAAAGGTGGTCACCCGCTTCCCGCCGGAGCCCAACGGATTCCTCCACATCGGACACGCCAAGTCCATCGTCCTCAACTTCGGCATCGCTGACGAATACGAAGGGGGGCGGTGCCACCTGCGCTTCGACGATACGAACCCCACCACCGAGGATCTCCGCTATGTGGAGGCGATCCAGGAGGATGTGAAATGGTTGGGGTTCGACTGGGGTGAGCACCTGCATTTCGCTTCGGACTCCTTCGACGAGATGTACGGGTTTGCGGTGGAGCTCATCGAAAAGGGGCTGGCGTACGTAGACAGTCAGAGCGAGGAGGAGGCCCGGGAAAGCCGGGGCACCGTGACCCAGCCTGGGAGAGGAAGCCCGTATCGGGACCGGTCCGTGGAAGAGAGTCTGGACCTCTTCCGCCGGATGCGGGCAGGTGAGTTTCCGGACGGCTCCCACGTCCTCCGGGCCCGGATCGACATGGCTTCGCCCAACATGCTCATGCGGGACCCGGTCCTCTACCGGATCCGACACGCCCATCACTACCGGACCGGGGATGCCTGGTGCATCTACCCCATGTACGACTTCGCTCATCCCCTGGAGGACGCTCTCGAGGGGGTGACTCACTCCCTGTGTACTCTCGAGTTCGAGAATAATCGGGAGCTCTACGACTGGGTGGTGGAGAACACCAGCGTTCCCTCCCGCCCTCGGCAGTATGAGTTCGCCCGCCTGAATCTGGACTACACGGTGTTGAGCAAGAGGCGACTCGGGCTTTTGGTTCGGAAGGGGGATGTGGATGGGTGGGATGACCCGAGGATGCCCACCATCGCCGGACTCCGCCGGAGAGGATTCACCCCCGAGGCCATCCGAACCTTCTGCGAGATGATCGGAGTGGCGAAGGCGGACGCTCGGGTGGACATGGGCAAGCTGGAGTACACCATCCGGGACGATCTGAACCCCAAGGTGCCCCGGGTTTTGTGTGTGGAGAACCCCCTCCGAGTGGTCATCACCTCGTGGCCCGAGGAGGAGGAGGACTGGCTGGAGGCTCCGTACTACCCTCGAGACCTCCCCCAGGAGGGAAGCCGGCTTCTTCCCTTCAGCCGGACCCTCTACATCGAACGGGACGACTTCCGGACCGAACCCACTCCGGGGTTTCGCCGCCTGGTCCCGGGTGGTGAGGTCCGGCTCCGCTACGGCTACATCATCCGCTGCGACGAGGTGATCCGTGACGATGCGGGAGAGGTGGTGGAGCTTCGCTGTAGCCACGATCCGGGGAGTCGCGGGGGCTCGGCGCCAGATGGTCGAAAGGTGAAGGGTACCATCCACTGGGTGTCTGCCCGGCACGCTCTTGCCTGTGAGCTTCGCCTCTACGACCGGCTCTTCCTGGTGCCGGATCCGGAGGCCGGCGGGAACTCGGAAGGGGAGGAGAGCGAGGAGGGAGAGGCGGCGGTGGATGAACGGTTTCGGAGGCATCTGAACCCCGAGTCCCTGGTGACCCGGAAGGGCTGGGTCGAGCCCTCGGTGGCCCAGGACCCGGCGGGGACCCGGTATCAGTTCGAGCGCCTGGGATACTTCTGGCGGGACCCGCAGGTCGCCGACGAGGAGAAGCTCGTATTCAATCGAATCGTCACCCTCCGAGATCGCTGGGCGAAGATGGAGCGCCAGCGGAAGAGCGGGGCCACCGCCGAACCGGGGAAGGCACCGTCCGGAAAGGCGGCTGCCGACGACGGGTCCAGCCAGGCTCCCGGTCAGGAAGCGGATGTGG
>SKZC01000156.1 GCA_007127575.1 Gemmatimonadota bacterium | reverse complement strand
TGTGACGCCATCATTGAGCTCTTCGACGAGCTCATCCCCTATCAGTACTCTGAAGAGGACCGCCGGGCCGGCTATTTCCTGGGGAAGGATCGGCGGGGGAACGTCCATCGCATCCCGCTCATGACCCTATCCATTGGCGTGGTGACGAATCAATTTCAACGGTTCGGCCACACGGCCCAGGTGAGTGAGCTCGCAGCGGAAATGAAGACCTATGCCAAGACCCTCCCGGGATCCGTCTATGTCGTCGACCGTCGCCACCAAGGCGATCGAAGCCCTGTGGGAGGAGGACCGGTGGGGTAAGCGCGCAGAACGGCCACCGCGGGCCCGTTCCGGTTTCGTCCAGGTTCCCTCTACAGCCATGTGCAATCCGTGACTCTCACTGCGCCAATTCACGTCTCCTGTCCAACCTGCGACAGCCGCTTCCCAGTGGATCCCGACAAGGTTCCGCCGGAGGGGGTGAACGCCATTTGCAGCTCCTGTTGGAGGGTGTTTTCCATCGCCGTGGAGGCGGGGGAGACCGAGATCCCTCGGGACGAGGAGCCTTTAAGGGCCGAAGAGCCACCGAGCCCGGCGGAGGCCCCGTCCCCAGGGGCAAAGACGGCAGCGCCTGCAGAGCCCGAGGGAGCCTCCCCGGTGGAGGCGAGTTTCGAAGCCGAGGTCGAGACCGAGCCAGAGCAGGAGCAGGAAACGGCCTCCCCTCAGGAAGAGAAGACCTCGGTCGAGGAAATCGAGTGGAGCCCCTTCGAGGACCTGGGCGCGGTCGCTCGAGAGGCCGCCTACGAGGTGGAATCCCCTTCGCCCAAAGAGAAGGGGGACCCCGAAGGGGAAGACGCCCCCTCACCACCGGCGGTCTCCTTTGGGCGGCAGGATCCTCACACCAAAGCACGCCGCTTGGCCCGGGTGCTTGTCTCGGACATGGTGACGTACCATCCGAAACGCCATGCCCGCGCCGTGACGGAGGGCTCGGTGGAAGAGGAGTTCGAAGAGGAAGTGCAAAAGTCCTGGGAGGAATATGTAGGGCAGGTGGGAGCGGAAATCGCTGAAGGGACACGGTACTTCCAGGACGCCCTTAACGAGATCCTGGCGCGAGGCGAGTCGATTTACTGACCTGGCCCGGAGCTCTCGAACTCCCTCCGAACCGCCCCCGTGTTGAACGGGCTTTGGGCGCCGGTTAGATTCCCGGTACACTCGGTCGGCCGTCCGGTAGGCCACGTTCCCAAACTGGGCGGGCCCCGGGCGGCAAGGAAGGGTCGTCCCGACCGGACGACCCTTTTTGCATGGAGTGTGAGGCCTCTCAACCCTCGAGGATTTATTGCCATGAACAAGGACGACCTGGAAACCATTCAGGAGTACCGAGATCGGATTGATGATCTAAGGGGGTTTCTTTGACCTGAGCGACCGCGAGCGCCGGATCGAGGAGCTGGAAGCCGAGATGGCTCAACCCGGGTTCTGGGACGAACCGGAACGCGCCCGATCCGTGATGGAGGAGGCAAACCGGCTGAAAGGATGGGTAGGGCCCTGGAAGGAGCTCTCTGAAAAGGCCACGGAGCTGGCGGAGCTGGCGGAGCTCCTTCGCGCGGAACCTGATCCCGATCTGGAAGAGGACTGGCAGGCGGAAGCGGAGGCTCTGGGCCAGGCACTGGGCGCCCTCGAGGTACGAACCATGCTCCAGGGCGAGAGCGATCACCGGGACGCCATCCTGACCATCCATGCAGGAGCGGGTGGAACCGAGTCTCAGGACTGGGCGGAAATGCTCCTTCGCATGTACACGCGTTGGGCGGAGAGAAACAGCTACCAAGCCTCGGTCCTGAACATCCAGGAGGGCGAAGAGGCTGGGATCCGTGGAGCCAGCGTGGAGATCAAGGGGGAGTCGGCCTTCGGGTTCCTCAAGGCCGAGAAGGGGGTACATCGGTTGGTTCGGATCTCTCCATTCGACGCCCAGTCTCGCCGACACACCTCATTTGCCAGCGTCTTCGTCCACCCCGTGGTGGAGGACGACATCGAGATCGAGGTGGACGAGGGCGATCTTCGGGTGGACACCTTTCGGGCCTCAGGTGCAGGGGGACAGCATGTCAACAAAACCGATTCGGCGATCCGAATCACCCACCTGCCCACGGGGGTCGTCGTGGCCTGCCAGCAGGAACGGTCTCAGCACAAGAACCGGGCTACGGCCATGAAGATGCTCCGGGCCGCTCTCTACGACCGAGCTTTGGAGGAGAAGGAGAAGGAGAAGGCGGCTCTGGAGGCCACGAAGAAAGACATCGCTTGGGGCAGCCAGATCCGTTCATACGTGTTCCAGCCCTATACCATGGTGTCTGATCATCGCACGGGTCTCAAGCTTTCGGATGTGGACAAGGTGATGGACGGGGACCTGGGGCCGTTCATCGAAGCATACCTCAAGGAGTTCGGGGCTCAAACCGCAGCGTGAGGGGAGTGGGGACGAGGATGGAAGAAGGCGTGACGAGTCAGTTGCTTCGAACCCGCAGGGAGAAGCTGGACGCCCTGCGTGCGGCGGGCATCCCACCTTTCGCCTACGGATTCGGGCGCAGTCACTCCGCTGCCGAGGCCGTGGCGCTTTTCGAGGGCGAGGAGGAGAAACTCGCCAAGGGAGAAAAGGGCTCTCCGGTACGGGTGGCCGGTCGCGTCGTCAGCGTCCGCAGCCACGGAAAGAGCTCCTTCGCCCACATCGAGGACGCATCGGGAAAGATCCAGCTCTATTTCCGCTTGAACATCCTGGGGGACGACCGGTTCGAGGCCCTCCAGCTCCTGGACCTGAGTGACTGGCTCGGAGTGAGTGGTCACCTCTTTCGCACTCGCACCGGCGAGGTCACCGTCGAGGTGGAGGCGTGGGAGCTTCTGGCCAAGTCGCTCCGTCCCCTCCCGATGGGGAAGGAGGAAGTGGACCCGGAGTCCGGGGAGCGGGTGGTCCACTCGGGTTTCCAGGACCAGCAGAGTCGTTATCGGCAGCGGTACGCCGACCTGGCGGTCCATCCGGAGGTGCGCGAGGTCTTCCGGACCCGAACCCGAATCATACAGGAGCTCCGCCGCTTTCTGGACGGAGAGGGGTTCTTGGAAGTGGAGACCCCCATCCTGCAGCCCATCTACGGAGGGGCTACGGCCCGGCCCTTTGTGACACGACACAACGCCCTGGGGACGGATCTCTACCTCCGGATCGCGGATGAGCTGTACCTCAAACGGCTCATCGTCGGGGGTCTGGAGCGGGTGTACGAGATCGGCAAGGACTTTCGGAACGAAGGGATCGGCCGGTTCCACAACCCTGAGTTCACCATGCTGGAGTTTTACCAGGCCTTCGCGGACTATGAGGATATGATGGAAATGGTGGAGCGCCTCCTTTCCCAGGTGGCCCGAGCCGCCATGGGCACGGACGTCGTACCCTTCGGCGACGAGTCCATCTCCTTTCAGCCCCCGTTTCGGAGGCTCTCCTTCGTGGGCGCTCTGGAAGAGAAGATGGGAGGCAACCTCTCGGAGACCTCCGACGACGAGCTGCGCCGCCGGGCGGAAGAGTTGGAGATCCCCGACCTCGACGGGGCGGGGCGCGGGAAACTCCTGGATAAGCTCTTCGACGCCTTGGTCCAGGACGACCTGGTAGAGCCTACCTTCGTTGTGGACTACCCCAGGGAGCTGAGCCCTCTCGCCAAGCCCAAGCGGGACGACGAAACCCTTACGGAGCGCTTCGAACTCTTCGTGGTGGGCCAGGAGCTGGCCAATGCGTTCTCGGAGCTGAACGACCCTTTGGACCAACGGTCCCGATTCGAGGACCAGGCTCGTCTCCGAGAAGGGGGGGATGACGAGACACACCCGGTGGACGAAGACTACCTCCGGGCGCTGGAGTACGGGATGCCCCCCACGGGAGGAGTGGGGATCGGAGTGGATCGTCTCGTGATGGTGCTCACGAACCAGCCGTCCATCCGGGACGTGGTCCTCTTCCCGATCCTCCGTCCGGAGTGAGGCCCCGAAGGGCCATACCGTCATGAGAAGGCTGGACTGGTTCATCGCCCGCCGATACCTCGCCTCTCGAAAGAAAGGCAGGTTCCTCTCGTTCATCACGTGGATCGCCCTCGGTGGCGTTACGGTGGGGGTGACGGCCCTCATCGTGGTCCTGGGGGTGATGCACGGGATGCAGACCGAGCTCCATCAGAAGATCCTGGGCTCCACCCCACACCTGCTGGTCCTGGAGCACGGCCCCTCCCTCCGGATGTCGGAGTGGAGAAGCGTGATGGAAGAGGTCCGGGAGTCGGACGAGGTGATCGCCGCGGCTCCGTTCATCCTCACCAAGGTGGCCCTGCTCCGAGACGAGGAGTACGCCCAGGCTGCGGATCTCTACGGAGTGGACCCGGACGTGGATGAGTTGGCGGTGACAGACATGGAACAGGAGATCCGGGACGGGGCGCACTCCCTCGGTCCCACCGAGTCCGGGCTCCCTCCGGTGATCCTGGGAAGTCGACTAGCGGAGCGAATACAGGCCATTCCAGGCGACACCCTCCTGGTCATCTCCCTGGAGAACATCCGCACGGATCCCTTCGGGAGCCTTCGTCCCGCCCTCCGTCAGTTCGAGGTCACCGGGACGTTCACCACGGGGATGTACGAGTACGACCTCTCGAACATGTATGCGCCCCTGGAGGTGGTTCAGGGGTTGCTGGGAGTCCAGGCGCTGGACCAGGTTTCCGGCCTGGGGGTCCGGATTCACGATCCTTGGGCGGCCACGGAGGTGGGACGGTCCCTTCGGGACCAAATCGGCTTCCCGTATTTCGTGGAAAGCTGGATCACCACCCATCAGGCACTCTTCTCCGCCCTCCGGTTGGAGAAGTTGGCCATGGGCCTGATCCTCTTTCTCATCGTTCTGGTGGCGGCCTTCAACATCGTTAGCACCCTCGTGATGGTGGTGGTGGACCGGACCCGGGAGATCGGGATCTTGAAATCCATGGGGATGACGGACGGTCAGGTGCTCCGCGTCTTCGTCCTGCAGGGCCTATCCATCGGGATCATCGGGACCTTCCTGGGCACCGTTTTCGGGCTCACGCTCGCCTGGGCCCTGGACCGGTTCGAGCTCATCACCATCCCACCCGACATCCACTTCATCGACCGTCTACCCATCGCCATCAACCCGTGGGACGTTCTCCTCATCGTAGTGGTGAGCCTCGCCATTTCCCTGGTGGCGACGATCTACCCCGCGCTCCAGGCGTCACGGCTCCAGCCGGTGGAGGCCATACGGCATGACTGAGCCCCAGTGGGAGGAGTCATCGACCCGAGGTAGTGCCCCGGTCATGGCCCGGGACCTGACCAAGCGATTCCGGCTGGGCGACGGCAGTGAACTCGGGGTTTTGGAGGGGGTAGACCTAGAGGTTCAGCGGGGTGAGGCGGTGGCGGTGGTGGGCCAGAGCGGAGCCGGAAAGTCCACCCTCCTCCACGTCCTTGGAGGCCTGGACCGCCCGACCTTCGGATCCGTTCGTCTCGGCGGAGTCGAGTTGTCCGAACTCGCTTCCAAGGAGATGGCCGGAGTCCGGAACCGGCAGGTGGGCTTCGTCTTCCAGTTTCACCACCTCCTCCGCGAGTTCTCGGCTCTGGAGAACATCATGGTTCCGGGGCTCATCGGCGGTCGCCCCCCGGACGAGGCCAGGCAGCGCGCCGAGGACCTCCTGAAGGCGGTGGGTCTGACTGGGCGTCGAGACCACAAGCCGTGGCAGCTATCCGGGGGGGAGCAGCAGAGGGTGGCGGTGGCCCGGGCCCTGGCCAACGAACCGACCGTGCTTCTGGCGGACGAGCCGTCGGGCAACCTGGACCGGAAGACGAGCGAAGAACTCCATCGGCTACTCTTTCGGCTGCGGGAAGAACGGACGCTGACCATGATCATCGTGACCCACAATCTGGAGCTGGCCGGAGAGGCGGACCGGACCCTCGAACTGGCTGATGGGGTTTTGCAACCATGGAGCCACCTCTGACCAGAGGGTGTCATGATGTGCGACGAGTGCGGGTCAGCCAAGGCGGTGATCCACCTGACTCAGATCGTCAATGACGAGATGAAGACGGTGCACCTGTGTGAGAAGTGCGCCGCCGCGAAAGGACTGGAGACGGAGGGAGGCACCGAGAACTTCCCACTCTCCGACTTCCTGGCCCAAATGGGCGAGCAGGAGTCGACCGCGGTGCCCGACGTCGTCCGGAAGGATGCATGCTCGTTCTGCCAACTCACCTTCGCCGAGTTCCGCGAGTCCGGACGACTGGGGTGCCCCCACTGCTACGCCTCCTTCGAGCCTCACCTCCGGGGCCTCCTCCGCCGAATCCACGGAAGCACCCAGCACGTGGGGAAGGTGTACCTCCCTCCGGACCCCACTCAGACGGAGCTCGAGCGCCGGCTTCAGGTCCTTCGACGGAAGCTGAGGCGAGCGGTGGAAAAGGAAGACTTCGAGAGGGCCGCTGAGATCCGGGACCAGATCCGAGCCATGGAGCCGGCGGGCGGAGGCGACTGATGGACGACCTTTCTACGATCGCGGACTTCGGCCTGGGCTGGCTGGACGCTAGCGGCGACCATTCCGAGATCGTCCTTTCCACCCGGGTCCGACTCGCCCGAAACCTCCAGGGCCATGCCTTCGGCGCGCGTGCCCGTCTGAACGACCGCAAGGCCGTCCTGGGCAAGATGCACGAGATCGTACCCCGGGTCTCGGGCCTCCGGGAGACCACCATCCGAGATCTCCCGAAAATGGAGCCGAGGACCAGGCGGATCCTCCTGGAACGCCGACTGGTCTCCCGGGACCTGGTAGGTGAAAATGGAGACGGACCCCAGACCGGTACCGCCGTGGTCCTCTCTCACCGGGATCCCGTCTCCCTCATGGTGAACGAGGAGGACCACCTCCGCCTGCAGACGCTCCTCTCCGGACTTCGGCTCCAGGAGGGATGGGGACTTCTCGATCAACTGGACGAGGAGTTGGGCCGGGAGCTTTCTTACGCCTATCACCACGAATTCGGATTCCTGACGAGTTGCCCTACCAACGTGGGCACGGGTCTCCGCGCCTCGGTTCTCGTGCACCTCCCGGCCCTGGTTCTCACCAAGGAGATCGGGAAGGTACTACAGGGGTTGAGCCAGGTGGGGCTCACCTTCCGGGGCCTGTACGGAGAGGGCTCGGAGGTGGTCGGAAACTTCTTCCAGCTCTCGAACCAGACGACCTTGGGCAAGAGCGAGGAAGATCTTGTGGACCACCTGGATAAGATCGTACGGCAGGTGATCCAGTACGAGCTTCAAGCCCGTCAGGTCCTCCTCCGGGATGCCGCCGGGGTCACGGAGGATAAGATCTGGCGCGCGTACGGGCTGCTGCGTCATGCGCGCTCCCTCTCCTTCGAGGAGCTCATGAACCTGCTCAGCGGGGTCCGGTTGGGGGCCAGTCTGAAACTCCTCCCAGGGCTCCGGGTATACTCGCTCAACAAGGTGATGATCTTCACGCAGCCCGCTCACCTGGAAGAGGCGGCCGGTCGGGAACTGCCCCCTTCGGAGTGCGATGCCCACCGCGCCGCTTACGTACGTAGGATCCTTTCCACGGAGGGAGTGCTAAGCCCCGAAGTGGACCCCTCGGAAGACGATTCCCCGGAGGACCGGGCGGGTTGAAGCGCCCAGCGAGCCCGTCGAGAGCGGAGATGAATTACAACTTCACAGACCGAGTCCGAAAAGTCCTGGCCATGGCACGGGATGAAGCCATCCGACTCCAGCACGACTACGTGGGGACGGAGCACATCCTCCTGGGCCTCATTCGCGAGGGGGAAGGTGTGGCAGCCGCTGTGCTCACGAACCTCAGCGCGGACCTGGATCAGGTTCACGAGCGAATCGAGGAATCGGTGAAGAAGGGGAAAGCCACCATCGCCTTGGGGGAGCTTCCCTATACGTCCCGGGCAAAGAAGGTGTTGGAATTCGCCATGGCGGAAGCCCGGGAGCTGAACCACTCCTACGTGGGGACTGAGCACCTCCTCCTGGGACTCCTCCGGGAAGAGAAGGGGATCGCCGCGCAAGTCCTCAACTCCCTGGGGGTGAGCCTGGAGGACGCCCGGGCCGAGACCCTGAAGGTCCTGGGCTCGGAGGTGAACCCCTCGGAGCCCGCCGGTATCGGCGGATCCTCCTCTTCCAACCCCTCCGGGGGGAAAGGAGAGAAGAAATCGAAGACGCCGGCCTTGGATCACTTCTGCCGCGACCTGACGGACCTGGCGCGGAGGGAGAAGCTGGATCCCACCGTGGGCCGAAAGGATGAAATCGACCGGGTCATCGAGATCCTGTGCCGAAGGAAGAAGAACAACCCGGTGCTCATCGGCGAGCCCGGAGTGGGGAAGACAGCCATCGTTGAAGGGCTTGCTCAGCTCATCTCCAAGGGTGAGGTGACTGAGGCTCTCAAGGACCACCGGGTGCTGGCTCTGGACATGGCGGCGGTCATCGCCGGCACGAAGTATCGGGGCCAGTTCGAGGAGCGGCTCAAGGCCGTGATGAACGAGATCTCACAGAGCCAGAACGTGATCCTCTTCATCGATGAGCTCCACACCCTGGTGGGGGCGGGAGCCGCAGAAGGTGCCATCGACGCCTCCAACATGCTGAAGCCGGCTCTGGCTCGAGGGGAGCTCCAGTGCATCGGGGCCTCCACCTTGAACGAGTACAGGAAGTACATCGAGAAGGATGGAGCCCTGGAGCGCAGATTTCAGCCCGTCATCGTGGACCCGCCTGCGGTGGAGGAGACGGTGGAGATCCTCAAGGGACTCCGATCCCACTACGAGGACCACCACCGGATCGTCATTCCGGACGAGGCCATCGATGCCGCCTCCAAGCTCTCCGACCGCTACATCACCGACCGGTTCCTCCCGGACAAAGCCATCGACGTCATCGACGAGGCAGGGGCTCGGGCGCGCATTGCCAGCCAGGTGCCTCCGCCGGATATGGAGGAGCTGAAGGAAGAGCTGGAAGCCATCGGTGAGAAGAAGGAAGATGCGATCCGAGGTCAGGATTTCGAGCGGGCGGCGGAGCTTCGCGACGAGGAGCGGGAGCTCCAGCAGAAGATTCGTGCCAGGCGTGATGAATGGGAGGAGGAGCGGAAGAAGCACCGTCCCGAGATTTCCCCCGAGGAGGTCGCCTTCATTGTGAGCCGCTGGACCGGGATCCCGGTCACCCGACTTCGCCAGGCCGAGACGGACCGCCTGGTCCACATGGAAGATGAACTCCACAAACGGATCGTGGGTCAGGACGACGCCATCCAGGCCATCTCCCGAGCGATCCGGAGAAGCCGGGCCGGGCTGAAGGACCCGAACCGTCCCATCGGCTCGTTCATCTTCAGTGGCCCCACCGGGGTGGGGAAGACGGAGCTGGCACGAGCCCTGGCCGAATTCCTCTTCGCCGACAGGGAAGCCCTCATCCGGGTGGACATGAGCGAGTACATGGAAAAGTTCTCCGTGTCCAGGCTCATCGGTGCGCCTCCAGGATACGTGGGCTATGAGGACTCGGGGACCCTGACGAAGGCGGTACGACGCCGTCCATACTCGGTGGTACTCCTGGACGAGATTGAGAAGGCCCACCCCGATGTCTTCAACATCCTCTTGCAGGTGCTGGACGAGGGGCACCTCACGGACAATTACGGCCGGGTCATCGACTTCAAGAACACCGTTCTCATCATGACCTCCAACCTCGGTGCCCGGGACATCACCAAGGGTGGCGGGTTGGGCTTCCACCAGAGCGATCCTCAGTCCAGCTACGAGGTCATGAAGAACAAGGTTCGAGAAGAGATCGAACGGGCTTTCAACCCCGAGTTCCTGAACCGGGTGGACGATACCATCGTCTTCCATCCGCTCACCCGGGAACAGATTGGTGAGATTATCCATATCCTCCTCGAGGACGTGCGGAAGCGGTTGGCCGAAGAGGAGCTCACCATCCGGATGACGGACGAAGCGTTGGAGTTCCTGGTGGAACGGGGATACGACCAGAAGTTCGGAGCTCGGCCCCTCCGCCGAGCCATCCAACGGTACCTGGAGGACCCTCTGTCCGAAAAGATCCTCCTGGCCGAATTCGGGGCCGGGGTGGAAATCGAGGTAGGGGTGGAAGCGGACGGCCAGTCCCTCTCCCTCCGGGAGGCGTCGGCAACCAAGACGTGACGAGGCCGACCATGAGTCCTACGATGCTTTTCTCTAACCGCCCCCCCAGTGGTACCCGCAGTTTTCGTCGCCTGCGATGGAACGTGACCGGCCTGGTTCTGGGGGCCTTGGGGCTTTTCGCCCTTCCACTGTCTGCTCAGGTTCCCGGCGACCCGGGGCCGCCAGGTGGGGTGATGGTGGACTCCATCGAGGTCACGGGCACGGTGAATCTGGAGCCGGCGGCGGTTCTGGGAACCGTGGGTCTCCAGCCAGGCACTCAGCTCACCTTCATGGACGTCCAACGGGCCATCAAGGCCCTGTGGGCGACAGGTCTTTTCCGTGACATCCAGGTGGACGCTCGGGAAGGGGCGGATGAACAGGTAATCCTGGCTTTCCGGGTGGAAGAACAGGACGTCATTCAGCGGTTGGAGATCCGAGGGCTCGAAAGCCTTAACGTGGGGAGTGTTCGCGATACTCTGGACCTGAGCACGGGGCAACCTTATTCCCCTGAACGGATCCGGCAGGCGGAGCGGTACATCCAGGAAGAACTTTCCCGCCGGGGCATCCCCTTTTCCCGAGTGGAGGAGCGGGTGGAGCCCCTCCCGGACCAACCTGGAATGGTGTCCCTGATCCTGGACGTCACGGAGGGCCACCGGGTGACGGTGGCCGACGTTGCCTTCCGGGGGAACGAGACCTTCAGCGACGGCGAGCTTCGTGGGGTCCTGGACACCCGGCGGGAAGGGTTCCTCTGGTTCCGGGATGGATCATACGATGTGGAGGTATTCCGGGAGGACCTGGCGAGTCGCCTGCCGAACTTCTACGCATCCCACGGATATCTGGATTTCCAGGTGGTCCACGACACCCTGGTCGTCGATGACGTCACAGGTAAGGCCCGGGTCGAAGTAGAGATCCAGGAGGGACCCCAATACCGGCTGGCTGAGCTGAACATCGAAGGGAATCGTCGATTCCCCACCACCGACCTGGAGCCCTACTACCAGATGGAGGAAGGCGGTCTCCTCAGCCGTTTTGGGATTCGGAGGGGGGCCGCCGATGAGGGCACGCCCGTATTCGACCGGGTGGCCTTCGAGGACGCCGCCCAGCAGGTGGAACAGCGCTACCGGAACTCCGGGTACCTCTACGCTCAGGTCCAACCCGATATCGTCCGGCAACCCGGCGAAAACGGCCGTCCCCCAACGGTATCCGCAACCTGGCGGATCCAGGAAGGACAGCCGGCATACGTGAACCGGATCGACATCGTGGGGAACGAGTTCACTCACGATCGGGTGATCCGGGAGCAGGTGGTCATGTTGCCAGGCGATGTCTACAGTGAGGACCGCCTCCTTCGTAGCTACCAAGCCATCTCGGGGCTGGGCTTCTTCGAGACGCCGCTCCCGTTCCCACAGATCAGCCCCGATCCGGAGACGGGGGACGTGGACATCACCTTCGAAGTAGAGGAGCAACAGACCGGCTCCATCAACTTCGGTACGGCTATGGGGGGAGGCACCGGGATTTCGGGCTTCCTTGGGTGGGATCAGCCCAATCTGTTCGGCCAAGCGAAGTCGGGAAGCGTCCGGTGGGATTTCGGACGGTACCAGAACTCCTTCACGACGACGTACAGCGACCCCGCCCTCTTCCAGTCCCGAGTGAGCGGCTCCATCTCCCTCTTTTCGGCTAGAGACCGTTTCTTCCGGTTCGCCACCGGACAGCAAAAGCGGACGGGAGGAGAGCTCCGCGTCGGGGTGCCGGTGCCGGGCGCTCGTTGGACCCGGATGTATCTCGGCTACTCGCTCTCCCGCACGGACTTCCGACTTCAGGCCGGGGCGGACGACACCTCACTCTTCGGTCGGCCACCAGGCACACAGAGCACTCTGCTCATGGGCCTCACCCGACAGACCCTGGACCACCCGCTCTTCCCAACCACCGGGTCCCGCCAATCCCTGAACACCGAAGTGTCGGGAGGCATCATGGGAGGGGACGGGGACTTCGTGAAACAGGTGGCCGAGGCGAGTTGGTGGGTCCCGGTGGGCCAGGTGGGGGGTGGTGGACCGGGCTCGCGGCCGGTGAGCTTCACCCTGGGACTGCACCTCAACGGCGGGGCCATCCTAGGAGACGCCGACCGGTTCCCCTTCGACCGCTTTTGGCTCGGAGGCGTGCAGTTCGGACGTTCGCTCCGTGGATACGAAGAAACGACCCTGACCCCCCAGGGCCACTTCCCCCGCGGCTCGGACCAAATCTTCGATATCGACCGCCTCGGAGATGCATTCTTCAAGGTGTCCGCCGAGTACGCCGTCCGGATCAGCAACCAGTTCTCCGTTTCCCTCTTCTACGATGCAGGGGGAATCTGGCAGGATCCGTTTCAGGTAGACCCGTCCAGACTCTTCCGTGGAGCAGGGATCGGGGCCAAGGTGGTGACTCCCTTCGGGCCCATCGGGCTGGATTACGCCTACGGATTCGACCGGGAGCCGGCCGGCTGGAAGTTCCACTTTTCCATGGGCGATGGGGGGATGTTCTGACCGGGGCTCGCGGAGAACACCCCTCTGCTTCGACGGGCCCCCCGCACCATCCGGGGACCCCCAACGTCCAGCCATTGGGAGCCACTCATATGCGTCTAACCACAACAGCACTTGCGCTCTTCCTACTCACAGCGGCTCTGGGCCCTCAGGCCCTGGACGGACAGACGCTGAGAATCGGCTACATCGACTCTCAGGCCATCCTCCAGGAAGCCCCCGGGGCACAGGAGGCACAGCGTGAGTTCGAGCAGGACATGGAGCGATATCAGGCCGAGATCCAGGGAATGGAGCAGGACCTGGAGCAGCTCATCGATCAGTACCGACAGCAGCAGAGCGTTCTCTCCGCAGAGGCTCGGGAAGCTCGAGAGGCGGAGATCCGGCAGAGAGAGCAGGAGTTCGGACGACGGGTCGATGAGATGGAAGCCGAGTTCGCTCAGCGAAGACAGGAGCTGGTGGAACCCATCCTGAGCCGGATGTCCGAGACCATCGAAGCCATCCGGTCCGAGGGGAACTACA
>SKZC01000104.1 GCA_007127575.1 Gemmatimonadota bacterium | reverse complement strand
TTCCCATCGGCCATGAAGGGTCCCTTCGTTTCGGTTGAGGTGACTCCGAATCAGCCTGTGAAATCTAACGAATTCCCAGTCTACAAGCCATCTTTCTTCCCCTTGTCAGCTCCTCTCCTCCAGCGTGAAGACGAGCTTCTTCACCCGTTGGTTTTCCCCTCCCCGATTGAGGCGGTCCAGAAGCTCCGACTTCATGAGGTTGAGCTCGTTGAGCCAGGCGCTGGATCGCACCTCCACGAATAAGACCCCCCGGTGGAGGGCCCGGGGTCGGGCCACGCCGGCGATCTTCTCCCCCACCGAAGCCTCCCACTCCTCCAGGACCCGTTGGTCTTCCAGCTCGGCCTTCAAACCCAGCCGGTCCAGGACTTCGTCCAGGACCGGTCCCACCTTCTGGGGACGCTCTCCCCGGGAACCCCGTTCGTCACTCACGACTCCACCCTCCCATACCGGATCCGCCACCGCGGGAGGGTGTCCCGACGGAGGCGAATCTCCGAATCCTTGGGTGCGGTGATCAGGGCCTGGCCCAGGCCGGGACCCTCCAGGAGCTCCAGGAGTCGCTGGGACCTCCCTTCATCCAGCTCGGCGAAGACGTCGTCCATGAGGATCATGGGGCGACGATCACGGGACCTCCGGAGACACTCCCCCTCCACCAGGCGAAGTGCCAGCGCCGCGGTACGACGCTGGCCGCCGGAGCCGAAGCTCCGGAGGGATGTGGTCTCTCCCGGTTCTCCCATTCCCATGTAGAGGTCGTCCCGATGGGGTCCCACGGTGGTCCACCCCCGTTGCCGGTCCCGTTCCCAGGCCGCGTCCAACGCCTCACGAAACCGTCGGGTCAGCTCCTGCACGGGGGGAGCGGAGGGACTGGGGGCGTTGCCGTCCTCGGCCCGTGGGGCGGAGGGGTTCGGCCCTGCGGTGCAGCGATACTCCATCCACGCCTCCTCGCCTCCGGAAACCGCTCCGTAATGACCCCGAAAGAGGGGGGCATATTGGATGGCCCACCGCATCCTCCGGGAGAGGACCTCGGCCCCGTGTCGCGTCAGGAGCTCGTCCCATGCCACCAGGTCCCCTCCGCCGGGTCCTTGCTTGAGGAGCGCATTCCGGGCCTGCAGGGCGTGCCGGAAGCGCTGGAGGTGCTCCAGATACCCGGGATCGTTGAGGGAGAGGAGAATATCCAGAAAGCGTCGCCGCCCCCCGGGCCCCTCGCTGATCAAGGCCACGTCCTCCGGAGAGAAGATCACAGCACCCAGTCTACCCAGACCATCCCCGATCCTGCTCACTTCCCGGCTATCCACCATCACCTTCTTTCGACGGGAGCTCCGGTCGTAGGCGGCGGACACGGAACGCACCTCACCCTCTCCACCCTCACGGCCCAGGTCCGCCTGGACCCGAAAGACGGTCTCGCCGAAGGCCACGAGCTCCCGGTCCGCCGCCCCCCGGAAAGAACGAAAGGTCTCCAGGTAATAGACGGCCTCCAGAAGGTTCGACTTGCCCTGGGCGTTGTCACCGATGAGGGCGAATCCTTCCGGCGGCACCTGCAGGTCTTGCCGGTCCAGGTTGCGAAAGTCCTGGAGTCGAAGTCGGGTCAGCGCCACGGAGGGGACCGGGGGGGCGTACGACCACCCTTCACCGTCAGCGCCCCTGGAAGGACGGCTTCCGCTTCTCCAGGAACGCGCTCATCCCCTCCTTCATGTCCTCGGTGGAGGCCAGGAGACCGAAGAGGGCCGACTCATGGCCCAGAGCGTCCTCCGCCCCCGTATCCAACCCGTGATAAACCGATTCCAGGGCCAACCGGAGAGCCACGGGAGCGTTCCTCGTGATCTTCCCCATGAGCTCCCGCGTCCGATCCGACAGTTCATCCGCAGGGGCCACCTGGTTCACCAGCCCCATCTCATAGGCGCGCTCCGCACCCACCATCTCCCCGGTGAGGGTGAGCTCGAGAGCTCTCCCCAACCCCACGAGTCGTGCCAGGCGAAGTGTGCCCCCATACCCGGGGATGATTCCGAGCCCCACCTCGGGCAGTCCGAAACGGGCCTTTTCCGAAGCCACCCGGAGATGGCACGCCAAGGCCAGCTCGCACCCTCCCCCCAAAGCGTAGCCACCGACCTGGGCCACCACCGGCTTTGGAAAGCGCTCGATGGCCCGAAGCACCTCCTGGCCCTGACGGCTCACCTCCACGCCGCTGGTGGGCGTCATCTCCGACAGGACTCCGATGTCGGCCCCGGCCACGAAGGCCTTCTCCCCTGCACCGGTGAGGATGATTCCCCGGACATCCTCTTCCTCCCGAAGGGACTCAAAGGCCTGACCCAGCTCCTCGATGACCTGGGGGTTCAGGGCATTCAGCTTCTCTTGACGGTCGATGACGACCGTGGCGACGTCGTCGTCGCGCTCTACCCGCACAAAGCTCCAATCGCTCATGATCCTCTCGGTCTCAGAATGATCCCTTTCTCGTTTCAAGAGGGATTTTTCCCCTCCGGCCCGTAGACTAGACCTCCGGTCCGGGAGGCGCCAGCACGGTGCCCATACCCCCATGGTCCTGACCCATAGGTCCTGATACCTTGCTCGTCGTTCACCGCGACTGTCCCCGACCGGTTCGGGACGGAGGCCGGTGGGAGCCCCCGAACCGGCATCCTCAGGAGCCACAAAGTATGAGTCGTTCTCTCAACAAGGTGATGCTCATCGGGAACCTCGGATCCGACCCGGAGATCCGAGCCACGGCCTCGGGTACCAAGGTGGCCAAGGTCTCGCTGGCCACGAACCGATCGTTCCAGGACCGCTCCGGGCAGCAGCAGGAGAAGACCGAGTGGCATCGCCTCACCTTCTTCGGCCGCTTGGCGGATATCGTGGAGCAGTACGTCAAGAAGGGGGACCGACTGTATGCGGAGGGGCGGCTGGAATACTCGCAGACCCAGGATGATCAGGGGAACGTCCGGTATTGGACGGACATCGTCGTGAACGAGATGGTGATGCTCGGCTCGGGCCCGGGAGGCGCCAACTTCGGCTCAGGTGGAGGTGGAGGGGGATCGGCCGCTCGACGGGGGCCCCCGGAGCCGGATCTCACCGAGCCCGACGACGATCTGCCGTTCTGATTGGAAGGCCGTTGTAGAAGTACAGGGAACTACGAGCCGTCTTCGTCCGCCCCTTCCAGATCGGTGCGCCAGAGTCCAAGCATCTCGCGATCGTACCGCTCCGGATCCTTCCGGTAAACCTCGGCCCACTCATCGAAGGTGGGGAGGGACAGACCCCGTGAAATCCGCTCGGTGGCGAGGCGGACGATGGCATCGTAGGTGAGCTCCCCGGCCATGGTCGGAGCCTCCTCCAACGCCTCCTGAGCCAGGAGATACATTTCGTCCGGGGAAAGGGATAGGAGGGCCTCGGCTACCCGGGCCGAGCAGAAGTCCATGTACTTGGCCTCCAGAACGGAATGCTCCTCCCCTTCGCCCCCATCCCCCGGGGCCACTCCGGCTGGATCCTTTCCAGGGTCCGTCACCCCACCTCCCCCGGATCTGGGTTCGATTCTCGGGACATGGCTGCACCTCCCTTTCCCGTCTCCCCTTACCGGGATCACAACCTCCTCGCCGACCCGGTCCGGGCAGGACTCCCCTCAATCCCCGGACTGAAGAGTGAGGGTACC
>SKZC01000232.1 GCA_007127575.1 Gemmatimonadota bacterium | reverse complement strand
GAGGGCGTCGTGGACCACCAGATCCCTGGGACCGAAGAGGGAGCCGATGGTGGTGACGTTGGCGATGACCCCGCTGACGAAGGAGACGCTGGCCTCCACCCCCAGGAGCTGGGCGATGGCGGCCTCCAGCTCGCCATGGACCCGCCGCTCCCCTCCGATGAGGCGGCTCGCCGAGACGGAGGGGCCCAGCTCGTCGATGGCCTCCTTGGCGGCACGGGCCACCCGAGGGTCGCCGTTCAACCCCAGATAGTCGTAGCTGGAGAAGTTCACCAGCTCCCGGCCCTCGATGCGGGTCGTATGACCTGCCCGGGCCTCGTGGACCCGGTAGAAGGGGTCCTGGAGGTCCAGGTTCCGGGCCACCGACAGTTGGAGTTGGAGGTTCCGGTAGCCGGGCAGGGACTCGATGCGGGTGAAGTCGTCGGAGACTTCCGCATCCGGGGGGTCTGCTGAGGTCCGCTCCCCTTCCTGATTCCTCACCTGGGAGATGAGCGCCTCCTTCGCCTCCTGGGAGAGGCCGAAGAGCCCTCGGTCCTTCCCTCCGCTCATGGGGTCTCCACCGACATCCGGCTCTCTCGGGCCAGGGCCTCTGCCGCGCTGCTCACCTCGTCCTCCTCCAACGGGACCCCGTGGGCCGTGCCCATCCCCTCCAACGCGTCCTTGACCAGGGCCTTCTCATCCTCCGGTTCCTCTCCCCCTTCCGCCGCCCCGGCGCCCATGCCCAGGTGAGTCAGGATGAGGCTCACGATGCGGGCCACGCTGCGCTCGCTGAGAAAGTCCATCCGGGGGAGGGAGACCTGAAGGCGCTTTTCCAGCCCCACCACAAGCTCCATCCCGGTGAGGGAGTCCATCCCGAGGCTGAAGAGGGAGCGGTCCGGCGGTACTTGCTCCTTGGGAAGGCGGAGGACCTCCGCCACCTCCTCGGTGACGAGCTCCGTCAGGAGCTCCCGGGCCTCGTCCACCGACGTTCCCGCCAGCAGGGTCCGGATCCCCACACCATCCATGGCGCCGGACCCGCCCCGGGAGGCCTTCCGCACCAGCTCCGCGAACCGCGGACTCTCGGCGGAGGGCAGGAAGCGGGACAGGGCGTTCCAGTCGAAGTCGGACACGGCGAGTCCGCTGGCTCCCGTGGTGAGGAGCGTGCCCAGGCCGGCCAACGCCACCTCGGCGGGGAGCCCCGCACCGCCGGTCCGCCCTCGGAGCGCATCCCGGAGCTCATCGTGGCGCGCCAGGTACCCTGCATCGCCGATGGCTCCCCAGGCCACCGAAGTGGCCGGGAGGCCGGAGGCCCGGCGCAGCGCGGCCAGCCCCTCCAGGAAGAGGTTGGCCGCCACGTAGTTCGCCTGCCCCGGATTCCCGATGCTGGTGGTGGCGGACGAATACAGCACGAAGAGCTCCAACGGGAGCTCCTGGGTGAGGAGGTGGAGGTTCCACGCCCCTCGGATCTTGGGACCCATGGGCGCCAGCATCCGCTCCGCGTCCAGGTTCTGGATGAGCCCGTCGTCCAGAGCCATCGCCGAATGGACCACTCCGCGGAGGGGAGGGAGCTCGTTCCCGCACTGGGCGATGATCCGGGCCAGGGCCTCCCGGTCCTCCACGTCGCACGCCCTCAGATGCGCCTGAGCTCCCGCCGCTTCCACCGCCTCAGCAGCGGCTTCGGCACCCGGCGCCTCCGCCCCCCTTCGGCTGAGCAGGATCACGTGTCCGGCCCCTCGCTGGGCCAACCAGGCCGCAGTCCGCATCCCGAAGCCGCTGGTCCCTCCCGCCACCAGGTAGGTACCGTCCTTCCGGAGCTGGGGCACCAGGTCGCCGGAGGGCCGTGAGGGCGCCGGGAGCCGCCGCTCGTCGAAGCGCACCACTATCTTCCCCATGTGCCGGGACTGCTGCATGTAGCGGAAGGCTTCCACCACCCGGGACGCCGGAAAGGCCCGGTGGGGAAGGGGGCGCAAGGTCCCGCTCTCCAGGAGCTCCATCACCTGGTCCAGCAACTCCCCCGCCAACCCGGGCCGCCCCGTCATCAACTGATCCACATCGATGCCGAAGTAGGTGACGTTGTCCTTGAAGGGGCGAAGCCCCACCCGGGTGTTCTCGTAGAAGTCCCGCTTCCCCAGCTCCAGAAAGCGCCCGAAGGGTCGGAGGACCTGGAGGTTCTTCTGAACGGCCTCCCCCGCCAGGGAGTTCAGGATCACGTCCACCCCCTGGCCGTCCGTGATCTCCAGGATCCCGTCGGCAAACGACAGACTCCGCGAGTCCAGCACGTGGTCCGCCCCCAGGACCCGGAGGAAGTCCCGCTTCTCTTCGGTCCCTGCGGTGGCGAAAATCTCGGCGCCCAGGTGGTGTGCGATTTGGACGGCGGCGATCCCCACCCCTCCGGCTCCCCCGTGGATCAAGACCCGCTCTCCAGGCGAGAGTCGGGCCAGATGGTGGAGGGCGTACCAGGCGGTGAGGAAGGCCGTGGGCACCGTGGCCCCTTCCTCGTGACTCCAGTGAGGGGGCTTTTTCGCCACGGCGGTGGCCGGGGTGACGACTCGGCCCGCGAACCCACCGGAGGTGAAGGCGATGACCTCGTCCCCCGGCTGGAAGTCCTCCACCGAGGGGCCCACCCGGGCCACCCGCCCCGAGACCTCCAGCCCCAGGGTGGGCCCGGCGAATCCGTCCTCCACCGCCTCGTCGGGCAGGAGGCCCATGGCGTACATCACATCCCGGAAGTTGAGTCCCACCACCTGAACCTCGATCTCCACCTCGCCGGGCCCGGGCTCGCACTCGGGACGAGGCGTCCACTCCAGATTCCGGAGCTGTCCCGGGTAGGCCATGTCCAGGCGGGCCGCCGCCGGGTCCAGAGTCTCCTCGGGCACCAGAGCCGCCGGCCGGAGCCGGGATACCAGGCGCCGTCCCTGGGGTGCCAGGATGATCTCCTCCTCGCCGTCGGGATCCAGAAGCTCCTCTACCAGGCGGTCCGCCAGCGTCTCCCTGGGCCCGTCGTCCTGCAGGTCCAGGAGAGTGCACCGTCGCTCGGGGTGCTCGTTCATGAGCACCCGGCCCAGGCCCCAGAGGGGGGCGTGCGCCGGTGCCTCCGGGAGGACCCGCTCCTGGGCGAAGGCGGCGGCACCCCGGGTCACCAACCAGAGACGAGGCGCCTCCCCGGCTCCAGCGGAGGCCCCGGTATCGCTCTTCAGGAGCCAGAGGGTGGAGAGGACCCGGAGGGTCGGAAGGTCCATGGGGTCATCCGCCGGTCCCGGCGACGCCCCCCCCTCCAGTCCCAGAGCGTGGACCACATGTCGGCATTCCCCAACCTCCTCCCGAACCGCCGCCGAGAGCTCCCCCACGCTGGCTTCATCGGTGGGATCGAAGGCGTACACCCCCGGCTCCCGTCGGCGGAAGGAGGCACCCGCCTGGGCCCGCACCACCTCCTGGCCCCGGGCCTCCAACCGGCGAGCCACCTCCTCGCCCAGGGGTGCCGAGTCCTCCGGGCCGGTGAGAACCAACCACCGTTCCGTGCTCGGCTCCCGGCTCCCCGGCTCCGCCACCGCCTCCGGGTTCCGGGCCACGAGAACGAAGGCGCCCAGGTGGCTCTCCCTCTCCGCCCCTTCGCCGGCGCGCTCCACATCGGAAAACCCGGCCTCGGCCAGAAGCCGGG
>SKZC01000072.1 GCA_007127575.1 Gemmatimonadota bacterium | reverse complement strand
TCGCCGGCCCATCCTCCCACCCCCCCCCGCCCATGACCGACAACGAAAAGCTCCTGGCCCGCCGCGCTGCAGTGATTCCCCGTGGCGTCCCCAGAGTCACCACCGCCACCGCCGTCCGGGGCCGTGGGGCCGTGATCATCGATGCCGAAGGCAACGAGCTCCTGGACTTCGCCGGAGGCATCGGAGTCATGAATGCCGGCCACTGTCAGAAGGCGGTGGTGGATGCCATCACCCGCCAGGCCGGCGAGCTCCTCCACACCTGCTTCCACGTGGCCACCTACGAGCCCTACGTGGAGCTGGCCGAAAAGCTGGCCCACCTCCTTCCCCATGGAGACGAGACGAAGGTCCTCCTCGTCAACTCCGGGGCCGAGGCGGTGGAAAACGCCGTGAAGATCGCCCGGCAGGCCACCGGCCGACCGGGGGTGATCTGCTTCTCGGAGGCCTTCCACGGGCGTACGCTCATGGGTATGTCCCTCACCTCGAAGGTGGCGTACAAGACGGGGTGCGGTCCCTTCGCTCCGGAGATCTACCGGCTTCCCTTCCCCAATCACCGGCTCCGGGGCGATGGGCTGGAGATGGAGGCCTTCGTGGAACGGGAGCTGGACCGGCTCCGGGAGTCCTTCAGTACGCTGGTGGCGTCCCAGGACGTGGCCGCCATCATCATCGAGCCGGTGCAGGGGGAGGGGGGATTCGTCCTGGCACCTCCTGGATACCTCCAGGGGCTCCGGGAGATCTGCGACGAGGAAGGGATCGTCCTCGTCTTCGATGAGGTTCAGACGGGGTTCTGCCGCACCGGACGGTGGTCCGCCTACGAGCACTTTGGGGTTCTCCCCGACCTCTCGACCTGGGCCAAGTCCATGGGAGGAGGGCTTCCCATCGGTGCCGTCGTAGGGCGAGCCGAAGTCATGGACGGCGCCCAGCCCGGAACCATCGGAGGCACGTACGGAGGCAATCCCGTGGCGTGCGCGTCGGCTCTGGCCACCATCCAGGTCATGGAAGAGTTGGACCTGAACAGCCGGGCCACCCGGATCGGTGAAACCATCCGTCGGCGCTTCGAGGCCCTGGCCGAGCGCTCCAGTGCCGTCGGTGAGGTCCGGGGATTGGGGGCCATGATGGCGATGGAGTTGGTGGAGGAAGGGGACCCCCACCGGCCCGCCGGTTCGCTGGCGCGGGAGGTGACGGAGGCCTGCCTGGAGGAAGGGGTCCTGCTGATCACGGCGGGTACCGCCGGAAACGTGATCCGGATCCTGAGCCCCCTGGTCATCACCGATGAGGAACTGGACCGCGGCCTGAGCGTCATCGAGGACGCGGTACTCCGCCTTTCGGAAGCTCGGCACGGTGCCCATTCCGGCAACGGACCCGGGGCGGCGGAGACCAGACCCGAGGAACGGGTCCCCAGGTGAGGCCCATCGGGGTGGCGGGACTCCAACTCCGGATCTCGGGAGTCGAAAGCAACCTCCAGTACCTGGCCAGGAAGCTGGACCGCCTGATGGCCGTCTTCCCCTGGATCGAGATGGTGGTGTTCAGCGAGCTGGCCACGTATGGACCCTCCAAGACTCGGGCCGAAGCCCTGCCCGGCCCCGCAGAGGCTTCGTTTGGGAAGATGGCCCGAAAACATCGCCTCTGGCTCGTCAACGGATCGCTCTACGAAAGACGAAGGGGCAAGATCTACAACACGGCCTCGGTGCTGAACCCCGAGGGCGAAGTGGTGGGACGCCACCGGAAGCTCTTCCCCTTCACCCCGTACGAAGAGGGAGTCGAGGCGGGCGAGGAGTTTCTGGTCTTCGACGTCCCTGAAGTGGGCCGCTTCGGTGTCTCCATCTGCTACGACGCATGGGTGCCGGAGACCTCCCGGATGCTGGCCGCCATGGGAGCCGAGGTCATCCTGCATCCCTCCCTCACGGGGACGGTGGACCGGGACGTGGAGCTGGCCATCGCCCGGAGCACGGCGGCCACGAACCAGTGCTACTTCGTGGACATCAACGGGCTGGGCGCCGGCGGGGTGGGGCGCTCGATCCTGGTGGGGCCTCATGGAGAGGTCCTTCACCAGGCAGGGTCCGAGGAGGAGCTCATCACCGCCGAGCTCGATCTGGAGCGGGTCCGTCGGTCCCGGGAACGAGGCATGCGTACCCTGGGCCAGCCCCTCAAGAGCTTCCGGGACCGCAAGGTTCGCTTCAGCGTGTACGATCGCCGGTGGAAGGGAGGAGACGGGTACCTGGAGAGTCTGGGGTCCTTGGAGAAGCCCGGCCGAGCCTCCGATGCCGGAGGGGCGGCGGAGCCTGATCCATCGGGATGATGTCCAACTTCATGACGAGGGTAAGGGACATGATCAGAGACCGGAGCAGAAAGGGAAGATCTACCGGTGACGGGAGTCCCACCTCGGACAAGGATCCTAGGTCCGGAAGCGGTGCGGGTCCCCAGGCCTCCTTCGGATCAGGAGTGCGCTCCGCCGGCATGCAGCACAATGCGACGCGCATGCGCATGGAAGCCTGGAACCTCCTTCGCGACCACGCCCAGCGCCTCGCCGCGGCCCACCGGGTAGGCGAAGACACCAGCCGGTGGAAGGAGGAAGTCACTGGGGAGTTGGAGGCGCTTCGGCCCCTCGAGTCCCACTGGGCCTTCCCCGGCCTCCGAGGGTTCGAGAAGCTATCCGCCTTCTTCCAGAAGGGAGCCTACGACGCATTCGCCCAGCAAACGGCTCGTGTCGTCGAACTCCTGACCAAGGACTCCTACCGTCGGATGGATCTCTCCACCACCCGCCTCAGTGAGTACGCGGATCTGGTGAACGTGTCCACGGTGCTGGAGCATGTCCAGAGTGACACGGATGCGGAGGAGCGGAACTACTTCGAAGTGCTGTTGGTGGACGAGCTCACACCCAAGCAGGAATCGGAGCTGAGAAGGCAACTCCGCGCCCTCCGGTCTCCCGACGACGAATGCATCTATGAACTCGTGGTGGCCCCCTCGTTCGAGGACGCCATGGCGGCCGTCCTCCTGAACAAGGACATCCAGAGCGTGGTGGTCCGCTACGTCTTCCCCTTCCGATCCAAAGGAGCCGGGCTTTCACTGGTCCCCGAAGCGGAGGCTCTCCTGGGGGAAGACATGGACTCGCTGGCCTCCCTTCTGGGGAGCGTGCGAAGCCGACGGCTGGGCCGTGTCCTGAAGCACTTTCGCCCGGAGCTGGACATCTTCCTGGTCACCGACTCCCCTCTGGAGCGAGTGGCCGGTGAGGAGACCGAGGACTTCGACCGCCTCTTCCACCGCCAGGACTACTACCGGGAGCTCCACCTGAGCATCCTGAAGGGGATCGGAGAGCGGACCGAGACCCCCTTCCTTACCGCCCTCCAACGCTACAGCCGCAAGCCTACCGGCGTCTTCCATGCCCTCCCCATCGGGCAGGGGAAGTCCATCCTCAAGTCTCATTGGATCCGCGACAAGGCCTCCTTCTTCGGGCCCAGCGGCTTCATGGGCGAGACCTCGGCCACCACCGGGGGACTGGATTCCCTTTTGCAGCCCCATGGGCCCCTGAAGCGAGCTCAGGAATTGGCCGCCCGTGCCTTCGGGGCTCGGAAGACCTACTTCGTGACCAACGGCACGTCCACGGCGAACAAGATCGTCATGCAGGGGCTCATCCGGCCCGGCGACATC
>SKZC01000322.1 GCA_007127575.1 Gemmatimonadota bacterium | reverse complement strand
GTCTGGTTCGGGGAGCCCCTCCCCACAACGGCTCTGGAGCGTGCCTTCCGGGAGGCCAAGAGGGCAAGCGCGTGCCTCGTCGTGGGGACGAGTGCCTTGGTGCACCCAGCGGCCTCCGTGCCGCTGGCTACCGTGGAGGAGGGAGGCACTCTGGTGGAGGTGAACCCGGAGAAAACTCCCCTTTCCCGTCTTGCCTCTCTCTCCCTTAGAGGGGGAGCGGGCCGGATCCTACCCGATCTCCTGGACCCGGCGTGATGCGGGGCCAAAGCGCTGAGGAGCCTCCGGGCACCGGCAAGCGCGTCGCCTTCGAGGAGACGACACGCTGAGACGCTCACACCACCCGCGGTCACACGAATGTCCTCGCCAGGACTCGAACCTGGGACCTACTGCTTAGGAGGCAGTCGCTCTATCCACCTGAGCTACGAGGACGTTCCTTGGGGGTCGGGTCAGGGGGACACCCAACTCCCTGGGCAGAGAAGATAACCCACCTGCCTCATCGGTTCATCCCCCGACAGGTCGCACGGACATCGGTGAGACGGCGGTTACACGGGTCCGTCGTTAATGGCCCCGGGTGAGGAGCCACAGTAGCGCTGCAGCCCCCAATACCATGAGGGTGATGCGCCGGGTCCGCCCGAGGCTATTGATCCATTCCCGCACGGGGGGAAGGACATGGGCGGCCATGATGAGGAAGACGATGGCGGCCACCCGAGCATGGAGAAGGGACACGAAGGCCAGGAGTAGGAGGAGTAGACCTGCGGCCCAACCCAACCACAGCCGCAGCTTGCGGGTGGCGAAGTCGATCCCCTCGTCCAGAAGGTCCCGTTCCCGAGGCGTGGCCTTCCGGTCCTTCTCGTGCCGGGAAGTCAGCTGCGCCGTCCGAGGATGAATCCGGCCAGCAGGCCACGGAGGCCTGCCTGAAGCGGAGGACTTTTGGGGTCTACGAGCAAAGCACCCCCTCCCTTCTCTCGGAGCTCCCGAGCCAGCGCCTCCAGGGTCGAGGCCGCCCCTTCCAGGTCCCCGGACGGGGATGTCTCGTAGCCCGCGCTGGCTTCGTAGTAGACAGGGCCCTCGGCTCCGATCCCGGTTACCACGACCTCCCCTTCACCGTCTTCGGTATCCCATTCCGTGTCATCGGTCTCCTCGGTAGCCCGGGTGTTGGTCGGTGGGGTACCGTCGTCCATCTCGCTGCCCTGCTGTGTCCGCGGGTCCCGCTTCCGGATAGGGGCGTCCGGCGGGATAAAGGCATCGTCAGGTAGGTCGGACCCGATTCGACGGATCGGCTCATCCGGAGAGATGAAGGCATCTTCGGGAAAGGCTGCATCGGCTGAGGTGGGCTCCCGCCGCTGGCTCCTGGGAGGAGTTATGATTCGTCGGTTGCCGGGCGGAAAGGCGGGCGGTGGGAGTCGGTCCAACTCCGGTGCGCTCTGCCGGGCGATCTGTGCAGCCGAATCCGCCAAGTCGGCGCCCTCGGACTCGGTGCCGTTGGCCTCCATGGACTGAGCTTCCCCTTCCCTCATGGTTCGTCCCCTCCGGCTCCCTCGTGGATCGACTCGCTTCCCGACCTCTCCTGGGCTGGCATGGCGCATCGGAGGTTCTCCGGTCTCACCTGCCAGGAGCAGGGGGAATATAGGTGGCCCGGAGATCGGGGGAAACGTCGGACGGCTGTTGAAGGAGTGCAGGGCGCCACCGTTGGGAGCGCCCTGCACTTCTTCAACAGCCTCTTAGAGGACCCAGCCCACCAGGAGGAAGCCCAGCACCAGCAAGACCCCGAAGAGGATGGTGAGGAGGTTGAAATACCGGTCGATGAAGCGGCTCACCGGGGGGCCGAACCTTTGGATGAGGGCCGCCACGACGAAGAACCGCAGCCCCCGACTGAGGGCGCTGGCGAGGACGAAGATGGGAAAGTTGATGGCGAAGACCCCGGCGGAAAGGGTGAAGACCTTGTAAGGGAGAGGCGTGAGGCCCGCCAAGAAAACAGCCCAGAAGTCGTAGCGGTCGTAGAGGGAGCGTACCTGCTCGAAGGCATCAGGGGTGACACCGGGGACGTATTGAAAGAAGAATCCCCCCAGGAGGTGCCACGCGCCTGCACCGATTCCGTATCCGATGACTCCACCCAGCACGGAGGCCCCGGTGGCCCAGCCGGCGAAACGAAGGGACCGAGCCGGAGAGCCCAGGCAGAGGGCCATGAGGAGTGGATCCGGGGGAATCGGAAAAAAGGACGCCTCGGCCAGGGCAAGGATGAAGAGCGCCCACACCGCATAGGGGGTGTAGGCCCATCCCAGAACCCAGTCGTAGAGCCGTCGTATCGGTCCTCCTCCGCGCTGTGGGCTCGATGGTTCCTCGACGGCTGCCCCTTCCACCCCCTCCCGGTGATCCGTCATCGCCGGCGGTCCGGACTACCGGAGTCACCCCACCCACCGCTGCCCAGGAGCGGAACAAAGGTACAGCGTTCACGGACCGACTCCTGGGTGACGTTCCCTCCTTCTTTTCGCACGAAGATCAGGTCCTGCTCTTTCCGAGTTCCCACCGGGACAAGCATGCGGCCCGGGTCGGCCAGTTGGTTCAGAAGAGTGGAGGGGACCGAAGGGGAAGCGGCGGAGACCACGATGACGTGGTAGGGGGCATACTTTCGCCACCCGATGGTTCCGTCCCCCACGAGAAGGGCGACATTTGCGAGGCCCAATTGGTCCAGGGCTCTGCGGGCTCTCAGGGAGAGCTCACGGACCCGCTCCACGGAGTAGACACGATCCGCCGTAAGGGCCAGGAGGGCAGTGAGATAGCCGCTTCCGGTTCCTACCTCCAAGACCCGTTCATTCTTGGTGGGTTTCAACACGTCAAGGTAGAATGCCTGCAGAGAGGGCTGTGATGCCGTCTGGCCATAGCCGATGGAGACGGGGGTGTCGTCGTAGGCTCGCGGGTGCACTCCCTCCGGCACGAAAAGATGTCGGGGAACCTGGTCGAAGAGTTGGAGGATCTCCAGCGAGTCCGTTCCACTCTCCCGAATCTCTTCGATGAGGCGCCGTCGATAACCCAGGAACCTCGGGTCGCTCAGAGGCTCAGGTTCCACCCGCGGATCTCCTCGATAAGGGCATGGTTGGTGAGGTCCAGCTCCAAGGGAGTGACGGAGATATAGCCTTCTTCCACCGCCCTGAAATCCGACTCGTCACCTCCCTGCCACCGGGTGTTTCCGCCCCCGATCCAGAAGTATTCCCTTCCACTCGGATCTCGGGCTCGGGTGAGCGAGTCGGAGTACCTCCGTTGCCCCAGGGTCGTGATCCGGACTCCTCTCACGTCTGAAGGTGGGATCGGAGGGAGGTTGACGTTCAGCAGTGTAGCCGCCGGGAAGCCGTCCCTTTCGAGTACCGAGTGAAGAAACCCGCGCAACACCTCTCCCCACGCCTCGATTCGTTCGAAGTCGTTACCGGCGTAGGAGACCGCTACAGCAGGGATTCCCAAGACCGTAGCCTCCATGGCCGCCGCCACCGTACCGGAATACAAGACGTCTTCTCCCATGTTGGGGCCATGGTTCACCCCGGACAGGCAGAGCTCGGGGCGTCGTTCCAGGAGGGCGTTCAGGGCCAAGATCACACAGTCCGTAGGGGTGCCGTCGACCACCAGGGTCCCGTCCGTGGCACGACGACTTCGG
>SKZC01000407.1 GCA_007127575.1 Gemmatimonadota bacterium | reverse complement strand
TCCTGATGGCTCTGGCCATCTCCTTCGTCCTGCACCTGGCCCTCATCGTGCTCTATCCCGTGGTCATGGCGCGCCTGGCCCCGGACGTGACTCCCGTGGATGATGAAGTGCCGCAACCCTTCAGGGAGGCTCCGGAGGTGGTCCTCTTCCAGGAGATTCCGGATCCACCGGAGGAGCTGGAGGTGGCGCCGGAAGAGGAGCCCGATCCTTCCGAACCCGAGGCGCCGGTGGAGGCCTTGCCGGAGGCGCCGGAGGCCGAGCCCGCCGAGGACGTGGACGAGGTGGAAGAGGAGGAAGCACCGGAGGGCCTCACCCCCGCCGAGCGGCTCCGGCCCCGGATGGGCGATGCCCGCCTCTGGGTGCCAGTGGATCCCGAGCTCACGGAAATGACCCCGGAGGAGAGGGCCGAGCTCCTGGTGCGTGGCCTCATTCAGGACTGGAACGATTCGGTGGCCATTGCGGAGGCGGTGGCCGCCGCCGGACTCGACTGGACGGTGACGGACGACGAGGGGCGTCGTTGGGGAGTGAGCCCCGGGACGCTCCACCTCGGGAACTTCTCCATCCCCCTCCCCTTCCAGTTCATCTCCCCTGCATACCGGCAGCGGGAGGCCGACTTCCGCCAGTGGCAATGGGAGGACATCCAGCGAGGGGCCGCAGCCCAGGAGGTGCGGGAGGAGTGGGCCGACCGGGCCCGCGAGATCCGCCAACGACTGGAGGCGGAGCGGGCCGACTCCACGCGATTGCGGCACTGAGGCACCGCCGGGGAGCCCCTGAAGGCTTGCGTTCAACCCTCTGTTAACGAATGTTCCCATCGTCCAGCCCGCCCTGCATACGGGGGTGAGGCGCCGAGTGCATACCCAGGGAGTAGCGGGGGCCGTTCGCGTGGCGAAAGGGAGCGGACAGGGTCGGTATTTTTACGCAGGCCTCCTGGAGGCCCTGGTGCGTGGAATGGGCACGGCGAAGGGATATCTCTTCGACCATGCGCCGCGAGTGGCGGTGGTCTCCCACCAGTTGGCGGTGGAGCTGGACCTCACGCCCCGTGAACGAGGCGAGCTCTTCCTCGCCGCCGTCCTTTCGGACCTGGGGATGATCGGTCTGGTAGAGGATGCCTGGGAAAACCCGGTTCCCATCCTCCCTCCGGACCAGCGCTCCGAGGTCATGGAGCATCCTCAGAGGAGTGCTCAGGCCGTCACCCTCATCCCGTACCTGGACGATGTGGTACCTATCCTCCGCCATCATCACGAGTGGTGGGATGGAAGCGGCTATCCCGCAGGGCTGCGAGGGGAGGAGATTCCGGTGGGTGCCCGCATCCTCCGTCTGGCGGATACGGTGACGGCATTGGGTGAAGAGCGGCCCCAGCGGCCGCCCCTGAGCCGGGAGGAGATCCGTAGGGAGGTGGAGCAGGGGATCGGAACGGAGTTCAACCCCCACGTGGCGTCTGTCTATCTCGGGCTGCTGGACCGGGGCCGGATGATTCATCAGGACGGCAAACTCTTCCAACGAATCCAATTGGAGTCAGTGAACTCGGTTCTTCCCGCCGATGTGTCACCCCTCTCGGCCACCGTGCTCCTGGAGGTCCTGGCCTCCCTGGTAGATGCCAAGGATCCCTACACCGGCGGGCACTCCCGCAGGGTGGCGGCGCTATCGGTGGAGGTGGCGGCACGCCTGGGGTTGAACGAGCGAGTCCAGGAGCAGGTTCGGTTCGCCGGATACCTCCACGACCTGGGCAAGCTGGCGGTTCCAAGCCGGATTTTGCGCAAGCCGGGAAGCCTGGAGAACGAGGAACGGGCTCAGGTACGGTCGCATCCCGGTGCCGGAGCGGAGCTCCTGGAGGGGATTCCCAGCCTTCGACACCTGGCCGCCGGGTGCCGGCACCACCATGAGCGCTGGGATGGCGCAGGGTATCCCGAGGGGCTCTCCGGGGAGCGCATTCCCTCAGTGGCTCGGATCCTGGCGGTCTCCGATGCCTACGATGCCATGACGTCCCGCCGGGCGTACCGTCCAGCCCTCCCCCATGAGCAGGCCATGGACAAGATCCAGAGGCAAATGGGGGGGCAGTTCGGCCCCCGGGAGGCTCGGGCCCTCCTCCGCCTGCCCCGAGAAGTGTTCCAGGAGGTGCGCGAGGTCTACGAACCCGGACCGGATCCTCTCTTCCCCCGGTCCGCCCACCCGCGCCGCCTCCGCCTGAGGGCTCAGGCCCAACTGAGCTGACGGGCCCCGTCAGGAACCGGGACCCGCTCCCGGGCGTACCCCTCCTCCACGGCCCCCCTGGACCCCGTCCGGCTGGGAGGTGGTCGGTTTCCAACGGTCCGGGCGATCCCTGGTGAACTCAGAGGACGACGTCGGTGGCGGCTTCTCAAGAACTCCCTTCCCGTTTCGATCCCTCGTCCATCGAGCCGGCCCTCTATTCCCGTTGGCTGGAGCGCGGTCACTTCCACCTGGAGCCCGAAGCGGTCCTGGAGGAGGGTCGGGATCCGTACGTCATCGTAATCCCGCCTCCCAACGTCACCTCCGTCCTTCACATGGGTCACGGGCTGAACAATACCGTCCAGGACGTGCTCATCCGGTGGCGTCGGATGCAGGGGCGTGCGGCGTTGTGGGTGCCCGGGACCGACCATGCGGGGATCGCCACGCAGAATGTGGTGGAACGAAGCCTGGCCAAGGAGGGGAAGACCCGCTACGACCTGGGCAGGGAGGCCTTCGAGGAGGAGGTGTGGCAGTTCGTTCGTACCACCGGGGACAGGATCCTGGACCAGCTCAAGGCCATCGGTGCGAGCTGCGACTGGGATCGGACTCGCTTCACCCTGGACCCGGAGCTGAGCCGAGCCGTCCGCGAGGTATTCGTCCAGCTCTACGAGAAGGGGCTCGTCTACCGGGGAGAGTACATCATCAACTGGTGCCCCCGATGTCTCACCGCCCTCTCCAATGAGGAAGCGGAAGGGGGAGAGGTGGAGGGTCGGCTCTACCATCTCCGGTATCCCTTGCCCAGGGAGGCGTGGGAGAAGGCGGAGGAGGCCTCCCGGGGGGGAGCTGAAGCAGTGGTGCGTGGGCCGGAGGGAGGGTGGTTCCTCACCGTCTCCACCACCCGACCCGAGACCATGCTGGGGGACACCGGGGTGGCGGTCCACCCCGAGGACGAGCGGTACCGGCCCCTGGTGGGCTCGGAGGTGGAGCTTCCCCTCACGGGGCGCACCATCCCGGTGGTCTCGGATCCATACGTGGACCCGGAGTTCGGGACCGGAATGGTAAAGGTCACTCCCGCCCATGATCTCAACGACTTCGAGATCGCCGGGCGGGCGGGGCTGGAGCTCCTGGACATCATGACCCCCGAGGCCCGGATGAACGACGAGGTTCCGGATGCGTACCGGGGGATGGACCGGTTTGAGGCCCGGAAAGCGGTTCTGGAAGATCTGGACGGAGCGGGCCTCCTGGCGGGGGATGAAGCCCACGCCCATTCCGTCCCCCGCTGTTACCGCTGCGAAACGGTGGTGGAGCCTCGCCTCAGCGACCAGTGGTTCGTGAACATGAAACCGCTGGCGGAGCCGGCCCTGCAAGCGGCTCGAGACGGCACGATTCGGTTCTACCCTCAACGTTGGACCAAGGTATACGAGGACTGGCTGGAGAACATCCGGGATTGGTGCATCTCC
>SKZC01000493.1 GCA_007127575.1 Gemmatimonadota bacterium | reverse complement strand
GGCCGTCCAGATGGAGGAGCGCGTCGTTCTGGAGGATCGAGATGTTGAACCCCACGCTCTCCAGGGAGCCCAGGCCCTCCAGGTCAGGGATCAGCGGGTTGTCCGCGATGTCCAAGGTGCCCCCGACGGTGGTCAGCACCGGGAAGTCAGGGAAAGCCTCCAGGGCCGGGTGCTCCGAGATCCAGAGCCAGCCGTCTACCGCCCCGAGAGAGGGGAAGTCCGGAAGAGCGGTCAGCGCATCGTTCTGGGTGATCTGGACCGTACCCTGCACGACCTCCAGGACCGGAAAGCCCCCCACTGATGCCAGGCTGGGCAGGAGGTTTACGATCATCCCGCTTCCGATGGAAGTGAGGCTTCCGAATTCGGGAATGGCCTGGAGCTCGGGGTTCCCATCGATCCGAAGCTCCTGCCCCGCCGTCTCCATCGCCGGAAAGCCGCCCAGGGTCTCCAGAGCATCGTTCTGGTTGATGGAGAAGTTTCCGCCCACGGACACCAGGGCGGAAAAGATCGGGATCTCCGTCAGGGCGTGGTTGAAGGTGAAGGTGAAGGCCTGGCCCACCGACTCCAGGCCGGAGAACTCGGGGAGGGTGGTCAGGGCGCTGTTCTCCCGGACCTGGAAGGCCACCCCCACGAAGCGAAGACCCGCCAGGGCCGTGACGTCGGTGAGGTTGTCGTTCTCCCGGATCCGGATGCTTCCCGTCACCACCTCCAGGCTCTCCATCCCCGAGAGGTCCGTGAGGTCGCTGCCGGGGCCGCCAATGATCAGGTCCCCCTCCACCTCGGTCCAGCCGGCGGCCGCAAAGTCGTCCAGATCCCCCGTGTCGAAGACGGTAAGATCGCCCTCGTGGACGATCTCCCCGACAAAGAGGTTGCGCGAGATGTTGATCGTCCCGCCCACCCCCAGGAGGTCCGCCAGGTCCTCCACCTGGTCCATGGGGAGGTTCGGGTTGTCGGTGACGGTGAAGTCGCCCTCCACCGCGGGGTCGGCCTCCTCGGCGCTGCCCAGGTTCGAGAGCCCCGCGATGCTGGTGAGATCCGGGTTCTCGGAGACAGTGAGGTTCTGGATCGTGGACGTGACGCCGGAGAGACCGTCCAGGTGGAGGAGGGAGGCGTTGTCCTCCAAGTGGAGATCCCCCTGGAGGGTGGAGAGGAGAGGGAGACCGTCCAGCTCCGGGAGGGCGTCGTTGTCCCGGATGGAGAGCCCGCCCTGGATCTCCGCCAGCGCCGTAAAATCCCCCAATGTCGTGAGGCCTTCGTTCCCTCGGATGCTGAGGAACCCGCCCAGGGTCTCGAGGCTCGGGAACCCCCCGAGGGTTTCGGCTTGAGGGTTGTAGCTGATCTCCATACCGAGGTTGCCGATGGAAACCAGGCTCGGGAACTCGGGAATGGAGACCACCTGGTCATTCTCCATGATGCGGAGGCCGAACCCCACCACCTGGAGGACCGGGAATTCCGGGATTCCCTCCAGCACGCTCAGTTCGTTGAGCTCCAGGCTCTCCACCGTTTCCAGGACGGGGAACCCGCCCAGTTCGGTGAGCGCCTGGATGGGGCCGATGGTCACCCACTCGGCCGCGGCCAGGGCCGAGAACGGAGCGATGGAAAGGAGTGCCGGGTTGCCGTCGATGGAGAGAACGGTCCCCACGTCCGTAAGGGCCGAAAGGTCGACCTCAGCCAGGACCTCGTTGTCGCGGATCCAGAGGTTGTCCCCCACCTCCTGGAGACCGGAGAGGGCGGAGACGTCCTCCAAGAAGGGGTTGTTCTGGATCCGAAGCTCCCCCGTCACCACCCGGAGCGACTCCATCCCCGAGAGGTTCGTGAGGTCGCTGCCGGAGCCGCCGATGGTCAGGTTCCCGTTCAGATCGATCCAGCCCGCCGCCTCGAAGTCGGTCAGGTCCTCCGTGTCGAAGATCACGAGGTCGCCTTCGAATACCGGATCTGGCGCGGCCTCCACCGTCAGCTCGGCGGTGTCCGTGACCCCTTCCACCGCCGCCTGGATGTCGGCCGTTCCCGGAGCCACGCCCGTGGCGATCCCGGAAGGCTCGACCGTGGCCACGGCCGGATTCGACGACGACCAGGTGAGCTCGGCATCGGCCACCACATTGGCGTTGGCGTCCAAGGCGGTGGCGGCGAATGCCACCGACTCTCCTACCTCTACCGTGACCGTCGCGGGCTCCACCTCCACTTCCGCCACCCGCTGGGACACCGTCACCGTCGCCGTCTCCTCCACCCCCTCCAGCGACGCCGTGATCTCCGCCTCTCCCTCTCCCACCCCCGTCACCAGCCCGTCCTCCACCGTGGCGACTCCGGGGTCCGACGTGCTCCACTGGAACTCCGCCTCCTCCTCCGTCACCACGCTTCCCCCGGGATCCCGGGCCACCGCCGACAGCCTCGCCGTCTCTCCCAGCGCCTCCAGCTCCACCGACTCCGGATCCACCTCCACTTCCGCCACGCTCTGCTCCACCCGAAGGGTGGCGGTGCCCAGCACTTCCCCCACCTCCGCCGTCACCGTGGCAGTTCCGGGAGCCAGGGCCCGGTAGCGACCGTCGCCCAACGCTTCGGCCACCTCGCCCCCTCCAGCCCACACCACCGACCGGTCCGGAACCTCTTCTCCCCTGGGGTCCAGAACCCGAGCCGTGAACTCCACCTCCTCGCCCAGGGCCTCCAGAATCACCTCTTCCGGGAGGACCTCCACCTCGGCCACCGCCTGCCGGACCTCCACGGTCACCTCATCCGAGACCTGCCCTGCCAGGGCCACGAGGGTGGCGGTACCGGGGTGGACCCCCGTGACTCCACCCTCCTGATCCACCTCGGCCACCTCGGGATCCCGGGACTCCCAGATCACCTCGGGCTCTCCCTCCACCCCGGCAGCAATCTCCTCGTCCCGCTCAAACTCCACCTGGAACCGGGTGGTCTCTCCCTCCTCGATCTCCTCGGCGCCCCCCACGATCTGAAGCCCCGTGACCACGGCGTTCGCCAAAGGGCCCCGTCCCAGAGGCGCCTCTACCGCCGCCGGGCCCTGTCCCGGGCGAACGGCGATGGGAGGGGTGACCCCACTCCACACCACGACCCCGCCCACTCCCAGAAGCTCGATGAAGACCACCACCTCGAAGCCGCTCTCAGTGACTTCGATTTCCAGCTCCAGCGTCCAGCCGTCGTCCTCGTCGGAGATGGCGAGATCGGTGGAGCCCACCACCTCCCCCGTGTCGGTCCGGCGGGCTTCGAGGCGGAGTTGCTCCAGGGAAGGGGCTTCCTGGTCCACCAGGTCGGGGGCGACGCTTGGGAGGACCACCAGGGAGGAGGGAAATCGTTCAGCGGTGGACGGATCCGTCGGGGCGCCTTCCTCTCCGCAGGATACGGTGGCAAAGAGGAGAACGAGTCCAACGATGGCAAGGAGGAAGCCGGATGGCATTCCTCGCCCCAGAGGAGTAGGCGGATTCCTCAGATCCTCGACTCCGAGACCGACGGGTGCACGACGACGATGCGACGAAACGATTCGGCGGAATGCTCCAGGGAACCCGGCATGCCGCTCCGGAACGGGCCAACGTAGGAGGCGGTCTTGGGGAGGGCAAGCAGGGGGTGGAATGGGTCCCCGGCGTCCGTGAGGGCCGGAATCCCAAAAGGAACCCCGGTGTGTGCAGGAAGGGGTGCTCATCGG
>SKZC01000286.1 GCA_007127575.1 Gemmatimonadota bacterium | reverse complement strand
TAGGCGCGACGACGAGGCATAGCAGCGCTACGTCGAGGAGGAGCAACGACGCTGGAGCGGATGCGGCGGCGCTCGAATGTACGCGGACTTCCGCAACGAGGTACTAGAGGGCTTGACGGAACCCGGGATGAGCCCCGGGCCCGGATGCTCGAACCATGAACGTGAACCGGAGAGATGGTTGGCCGTGAAGATCGAAAACGTGGGAGTCCTGGGGTGCGGGCTCATGGGAAGTGGGATCGTCGAGGTGGCTGCCAAGGCCGGCTTCGACGTCAAGGTACGCGAGGTGAGCGACGAGGCACTGGACGCTGGGAAGGCTCGGATTCGAAAATCGCTGGACCGGGCGGTGAAGAAAGGGAAGCTGGCGGATGACGACGCGAAGGTGGCTTGGACCAGGATCGGGTTCACCACCCAGGTGGCGGAGCTCGCGGACCGGGATCTCGTCATCGAAGCGGTGGTGGAGGACCTGGAGGTGAAGAACGAGCTCTTCCAGGAACTGGACGAGCTGTGTCCACCGGAGACCATCTTCGCGTCCAACACCAGCTCTCTCACCATCACGGATATGGCGGCGGCCACCCAGCGTCCGTCCCGAACGGTGGGGCTTCACTTCTTCAACCCGGTGCCCGTGATGAAGCTGGTGGAGGTGGTGCGAACCATCGTCACGGAGGACGAGGTATTCGATGCGGTGTTCGAATTCGCCGGGTCCCTGGGCAAAGAGCCCATCACCGCCCGGGACAACTCAGGGTTCGTGGTGAACCTCCTCCTGGTTCCCTACATGCTGGACGCCATCCGCCAACTGGAGCGGGGAGTGGCCACCGTGGAAGACATGGACAAAGCGATGGTGCTGGGGTGCGGGCATCCCATGGGCCCGTTCACACTTTGCGACTTCGTGGGGATCGACACCCTGCACCGCATCTCGGAGATCATGTACGAGGAGTACCGGGAGGAGCGTTACGCTCCTCCGCCCCTTCTGAAGCGGATCATCTCGCTGGGTCGCTTCGGCCGGAAGTCCGGGAAGGGGTTTTACGACTGGTCCGGAGATGAGCCGGTACCCTTGCCGGTCTGACCACCCTCGTTCATGGAATAGAGAAGGGGGGCCTCGTACCGAGGCCCCCCTTTTTCCGTCGCCGGTCACCTGGAACGTGATGAACGGCGATCCTGGGCTACGGTTGGGTCAGCGTCGAGGACGGTCGTCCCGCCGCTGCCTCCGTCGCTCACGTCGGATCGCGGCCTCCCGTTTACGCTTTCTCTGGGCGCTGGGCTTCTCGTAGAAGCGACGCTTCCGGAGCTCCGAATAGAGTCCGGACCGCTGAACCTTCCGCTTGAACTTTCTCAGCGCCCTGTCGAGGCTCTCTCCTTCGTGCACGATCACTTCCAAGTGAACCACGCTCCTTGAGTTGATACGACCGAAACTATGGGGACAAGAACCTAATTATAGTAAGGAGGACGTCGAGGTGCCAAGGGTGGGGTTCAGGGAAGGCGACCCGCGCGATGGAGGGTGTGGGCGTACAGCCGGTACTCGCTTCGCCGGCTCAGGTAGTCCTCCACCCACACTTCGTACGGGGGTAGGGGCAGGAGCTCCTCTATGTACTCCACCACCATCATGGCGAATTGGAGGCGGTCCTGGGCCCCGAAGTCGATGGAACGGCCATCCAAGATGCGGTCTACGGCATCCTGGAAGTCGTCAGGATCCACCAACGTGATGAAGTGGGCGACCTGATCCAGTCGGTAGGAGGAGTAGAGGGAGCGCAGGTCCGGAAGCTCCGCCTCTCCGTCCGCATCCTCCCATTCCCCGGTGAGCTCTCGGGAGTTCTTCTGCAACATGGTGCGAAACCAGCGGCGGAGTCTCGGAGGCGTTCCTCCGGCCCGTTCTCGGGAGTGGAGGGCCGAAGAGAGGAGGCCTGCCAGGAGGGGGCGCCCAAGGCCCCGGGCTTTCCGGTCGATCTCCGCCTCGGAGGCTTCCAGGAAGATGTCCGCGGTGCGGATCTCGTCCTCCCCGTCCTCGGCGTCCGGGGGACGGAAGGAAAAGAACCCTCGCCAGCGGTGGTCCTCTCCCTTGAAGGTTACGAGGTAGCAGGCCCAGTCCTCGCCCTCCTTCTCGAGGAAGCCTACCGAGCGCCGCCGTACGCGATCCAGATCCACCGTTTCTTTCGCCGGGTGAGGGGTTGCGTGCCTCGGGGAGGCGTCGCCTCCCCGAGAGGCCGCCGGCCTGCCGACCTGACGTCAGCCACCATGGGGGACCGGAAATCGGCCCTCGCTGGAGCCGGGCCCGCCCAGGCGGCACAAAGATGACCGCGGAAAGGTGGGTGAGCAAGACGCAGGGTGAACGGCGGCGGGAAGATGTGGGGGCGAGCCCACCGCCGGTGTTCTCGCCCTTGCCAGAGGCGGAAACATCTGATTATTCTGGTCGGCCCCTCAGAAGGGGTCTGCACCCGGAGGAGACCCGTGGACGGTTCGGAACAAATTGAGGTAGGCCTTCCCGCCTTGCGGGGGACCCTGGCCGTGGGCCCGCCGCGGCCCTTCACCGGGGCGGTGATCTGGATCCCGGGACCCGGGGGGCGGGCGGCGGGCCTCCGGGGCGCCGAAGCGCTGGGCCTCGGGGTGGTGGTGGATGGGGAGGTGCCGTCGGCGGCAGAGGTCATGGATCTGGGAGGGGGAGCCGTGCGAACCCTGGACCTGACCCGGCGGCTTCTCGTCCTGGAGTGGGTCGATGGGACGACGGTGCAGCGCCTCAGGCACCTGGCGGCTTCGCTTCGGGGGGACGCCCGAGACCCCGAACCGGCGCTTGGGCCAACCGGCCCTCCACCCAGCTCCGTCCTTTCCTCCTTCGTGCTGGAGCTCCTTCGACGGACGGACTTCGATCCGCTGGTGCGCCCCATGTTTCTCCGACTGGGATTCCGTGACATCTGTCGGGATCTGGATCCCCACGAAGAGCAAGCTGTGCGCATGGCTACGCCCGACGGGGGCGTCTTTCGAGCTCGCCTGGATTGTGGGAACGGCCGACTGGTGGTCCTGGCGGATCCCGGGACGAGGCCGGCCCCGAACCTCCCCGGTAAGCTGGCAGAGGCGTTCCCCCAGGCCCGTGTGCTTCCCCTTGCATCCCATGGCGTTCCCGCAGGGGAAGGCTACCGGGTGGAGCGTGCACTCCCGACTTCTCTTGCGGACACCCAGGCGTGGGTGAGCGGGGTCAGGGAGGGGCTCCTCCGTCTGATGGGGGCGTACGAGCCGGACCGGGCGCGTACGCACGAGGAGATCCTCGAGACCTTCGGGGCGGCGGATACACTGTCGTCACTCATGCTTCCGGCCGGGGCCCGGGACCTGGGCGCAGGCGGACCGAGGGGGTGGGAGCGGGGCCTGGGGAGCTCTACGGAGCGAGTGCACTGATGGCGCCCCGGGATGGTGGCGGTGGCCCCGCCGGCTGGGAAGAGACCGCTCGGCCCGCGTCCTGGAAGCCTGACCCGCGGCTGGGGGAGGGTCCGTCGGCCACTCGGGGGCTTGGGGGGTCCGACTCCGTGCTGGGTCGGGCCTACGCCGCCTATTGCCGGCGGGAAGCCCTGGGCCTCCTCTCCCTGGTGCCGCGGGATGAGCTCCGGGGCTTCCTGGCCCGGGCCCGCCGTTGGGCCGAAGAGACCGAGGTCATGGATCCCAAGGATCCCCT
>SKZC01000425.1 GCA_007127575.1 Gemmatimonadota bacterium | reverse complement strand
TGGCGGCCTGCAGGGCGCAGATGGGATCCACCTCGGTGACGAGCACGCGAGCGCCCAGGCCACGAGCGGATTGGGCGCAGCCCTTGCCCACGTCGCCATAACCGGCGACCACCACGGTCTTGCCGGCGACCATGACGTCGGTGGCCCGGAGGATCCCGTCGGTGAGGGAGTGCCGGCAACCGTAGAGGTTGTCGAACTTGGACTTGGTGACCGAGTCGTTCACGTTGATGGCGGGGAAGAGGAGCGTCCCCTTCTTCATCATCTCGTAGAGCCGGTGTACCCCGGTGGTGGTCTCCTCCGAGACCCCGCGAATGGCTTCGGCGGTCTCCTGCCAGCGGTTGGGCTCTTCCTTCTGAATCCGCCGGAGCAGATCCAGGATCACGCCCCACTCCTTGGGCTCAGTATCCGGGTCGAATGCCGGCACGGAGCCGGCCTTCTCGAACTCGGCTCCCTTGTGAACGAGGAGGGTGGCGTCACCGCCATCGTCCAGGATCAGGTTCGGATACCCTCCGTCGGACCAGCGAAGCGCTTGATCCGTGCACCACCAATACTCCTCCAGCGTCTCGCCCTTCCAGGCGAAGACGGGGACTCCCTTGGGGTCGTCGGGAGTGCCGTCGCGACCCACCACCACGGCGGCGGCGGCGTGGTCCTGGGTGGAGAAGATGTTACACGAGACCCACCGGATGTCGGCACCCAGGTGGGTCAAGGTCTCGATGAGGACCGCCGTCTGTACGGTCATGTGGAGGGAGCCCATGATCCTCGCGCCCTCCAGGGGACGGGAGTCCCCGTATTCTTCCCGCAGGGCCATGAGGCCTGGCATCTCATGCTCTGCTAGCCGGATCTCTTCCCGGCCCAGCTTCCAGAGATTCAGGTCCTTCACTTTGAAGTCGGGCTTCCCGTCCAGCTCTCGGGAGAGGAGTGGGTGTCCTTTGGTTTTCGTCGCCGTCTGCATCGTTGATTCCCTCGTGTTTCGGGTTCGTGTTGATCCTGCTCGAATCCGTCCAGTGCGTCTATTTTCGTCGGGCCCTCATTGCGAAGAGGAGGGGCCCCTTGGCTTCGGGCTCAGGTGGCACTTCAGCGAGGCGGACAGAGTCGAATCCCGCCTCCTCGAGCCACTCCTGGAACTCCTCCGGAGAAAAGCCCAACCAGAGATGTCCCATCTCCTCCCGGAAGGCCTCTCGTTGATGGCGCTGCATATCTTGAACGAGGATCCGGCCGCCGGGCCGAAGGACGCGGTGAACCTCCTCCAGCGCCCGGAGGGGGTCCACAACGTAATGGAGGACCAGGGAGAGGATGGCGATGTCCAACATCCCGTCCTCCACGGGAAGGGCCTCCAGCTCTCCCTGCTTGATCTCCACGTTGTCCCGGTCCGACAGCCGCCGCCGTGCTTGCTCCAGCATCTCTTCCGACTGGTCCACCCCGATGACCTTCCCTGCGAAGGGAGCCAGAAAGCGGGCGAGTTGTCCGGTTCCACAACCCAGATCTCCCACCACCTCCGTCCCTTCCAACAGACCGGGGAGAAGCTGCAGCTCCGCACGGCTTCCGAAGAGCTCCTGGCGAAGTCGGTCCCACCGCCCCGCCTGGGTGGAAAAGAAGGCTCGGGACTGTTCCGCCCTGGCTTCCAGGACGCTCCGGGACCGGACTCGGTCCTCCCGGGCCAGGGGGCTGTGAGCCAACTCCTCCCGCACCGCAGCCCAGAGCTTGCGAGCGCCCGGATCCAGCTTTCGGGACACCCGGTAATGCCGACTCGTCCCCTCGGAGCGAACCGACAACCACCCTTCCTGGGACAGAAGCCGGAGATGTCGGCTCACGGTGGATTGGGGGATCTGGACGATCTGGCAGATCTCCGACACCGTGAGCTCGCTCCGCTCCAGGAGGAGGAGGATGCGGGTGCGGGTTTCGTCGGCCAGTGAGCTCAGGCGTCCCAGGACGTCCTCGGAGCTCGGCGGGGCAGCAGTGGCTTGATCCATAAATCCTCATATATAGAAATAGATCCCCCGGCCAGGGTCAAGGGGGCCGGGAACCGGAGCTTCTCCGCTTCCCCGCGAGCGCTCCAGCCGGCCTGCGATCTACCGAGGGAGGTGGAAGGGTGTCCTGGGCCGCAGGGTCCCTCTAGTTTTCATGAGTCCGCTTTGCGGGGCCTCGTTCCGGTGCGAGGCTTCGGTGGACCGCCGCTCATTCCTCGTCCTCAGCATCCGAGCCGCCTCATGAACGTCATGTGCTCAGGCCTGCCGGCCCTTTCGTCCAGCGTCGACACCCGGACTGGATGGCTCCTCCGGTCTCTCGCTGCCTTGCTCCTCGCAGTCCTGATGGTCACGCCGTCCCCTGCCCAGGGAGCGGACCGGGCCTTTCGGGGGGATCTGTCCTTCCAGGTCCCTCAGGAGCCCGGAGAACCCGAGGCCGACGAGGAAGAGGAGGAAGAACCGGGTCCCGACGAGGAGGACGACTTCCGTCCCTATGACGAGGTCATCACGGAAGAGGCAGTCACCCGGGAGGGCCTCTTCATCGTCCACCGGGTGGACGATGACCTCTACTTCGAAATTCCCGAAGGGGAGCTGGGCCGGGACATGCTCCTTCTGGGGCGCGTGGAGGAGGGAGTGGGCCTGGAAGGCTTCGGGGGAGGACGGATCGCCCAGCGCATCATCCGGTGGGAACGACAGGGGGACGAAATCCACCTGCGGGAGGTGTCGTACTCCGCGGTGGCGGATCCGGATCGGGCGATTCTCAGGGCGGTGCAGGCCCTGACCCGGGGACCCATCCTCTGGTCCGGCGATATCGAGACCTTCGGTCCCGACTCCGCCGCCGTGGTGGAGGTGAGCTCCCTCTATACCGGCAACATCCCCGAGCTTTCACCCTTGCGTGGGGTGGAGAGCAGCCGGTCCTTCGTGGATGATTTCAATGCCTACCCCGGGAATGTGGAGGTCCGAGCGACCCAGACCGGGGTGGCCCCTCCCCAGGGACCCCAGGCTGGCTCCGACCCGGTGACCTCGACCCGGACGGCCCATTGGAGCATGGTGCAGCTCCCTGAAGACCCCATGATGCCCCGCCTCCAGGACACCCGGGTGGGCTACATCTCCCTTTCCACGGTGGACTACGGTCGGCTCGAGCACCGAGCGGAGACTCGCAGCTTCATCCGTCGGCACCGCCTGGAAAAGGCGGATCCCGCGGCCGACGTCTCGGATCCGGTGGAGCCCATCGTGTACTGGATCGACCCGGCGACCCCCGAGTGGCTCATCCCCTACGTGGAAGCTGGGGTGGACCAGTGGCAGGACGCCTTCGAGGAGGCCGGCTTCTCCAACGGGATCGAAGCGCGCATGGCGCCTTCCGAGGAGGAGGACCCCGACTGGTCCATGTACGACGCTCGCCACTCCATGATCTACTGGCGCCCCTCCTCGGTGGCCAACGCCACCGGCGGGAGCGTGGTGGACCCCCGGAGCGGGGAGATCATCAAGGGGGAGGTCAACATGTACCACAACGTCATGAACCTCCTCCGGAACTGGTATTTCATCCAGGCGTCGCCCCTGGATGAGCGGGCCCAGGAGCTGCCGCTGCCGGACTCGCTCATGGGCGAGCTGGTGGAGTACGTGGTGGCCCACGAGATCGGCCACGCCATCGGCTTCCCGCACAACTTCAAGGCCAGCGCCATGTATCCGGCCGACTCGA
>SKZC01000095.1 GCA_007127575.1 Gemmatimonadota bacterium | reverse complement strand
TGAGCCGAGGCTACCTCTCCCCCCTCGAGGGAATCTCGCATCTCCCCGGCGTGGAGGTGGAAGAGCCGGACCGGGTGGAGGACGTGCTCCACGGTCGCTCCATTCCCATCCCGGACCCCCCTCCGGCCGGAGAGGACTGCGTCGTCCTTTCCCGGGGGGAGTCGCTTCTCGCGGTGGGGCGAGTGGCCGAGGGCCGGATCCGACCCGTCAAGGTCTTCTCCTCGTGAGCGCCCCGGCCTTCGATCCGGCGTTGGAGCCCGGGATCCCTCGAGATCAACGGGGCACCGTGGTCACCGTGGGCACCTTCGACGGGGTGCACAGAGGCCATTGGGCGGTGCTCCAGGAGATCGGTCGCCGGGCTCGGGCCATGGATCGACGGAGCGTTCTGGTGACCTTTCACCCCCATCCCCTCCGGATCGTCAAGCCCGAAATCGCTCCCCCTCTCCTCACCACACCGGTGGAAAAGAAGGAGATCCTGGCGGAGAGTGGACTGGACTACGCCGTCTTCATCTCCTTCACTCCCCGCCTGGCGGCGTACTCGCCGGAGCGCTTCGTGCGGGAGGTCCTGGTGGAGCGGGTGGGGGTGGACGAGCTCGTCATCGGATACGATCACGGATTCGGCCGCGGGCGATCGGGGGATGTGGATACCCTTCGGAAGCTAGGAGGGGACCTGGGCTTCGATGTGGATGTGGTGGATCCCGTGACCGTGGGCGACGCACCCGTTTCGTCGTCCCGAATCCGAAAGGCGGTGCAGGCGGGACGGATGGAGGACGCCGAGGGTGGACTCGGGCGCCCATACTCGCTACGGGGTGCAGTGATCCGAGGCGAGGGGCGGGGCCGGAGTCTCGGCTTCCCCACGGCAAACCTCCAGATCGAAGGGGAACGGAAGCTGGTTCCACCCCCTGGGATCTACGCGGTACGAGGGGTCTTGCCTGGCCGGCGGATTCCGGGTGCGCTCCACATCGGACCTCGTCCCACATTTCGCGGTTCGCCTCCCGCCATCGAGCTACACCTCATGGACTTCCATGGGGATCTCTACGGCCAGGTGATCCGCGTGGACGTCCACCACTTCCTTCGGGAAGTGCTTCCTTTCGACTCGGTGGAGGAGCTCGTTCGCCAGATGCACCAGGATGTGGAAGACGCCCGGAAGGTTTTGACGAAGTAGGTTCGGCCCCGGACGGAGTTGCCCTCCGTCTTCGGGGGCGCTACACTTGAAGGCTACGACGATGGGGTCGGAATCATGGGGGACCGTTGGTCACCCCACCGGCCCCGCTTCCCTTGCAGCGCAGACTCTTGTGGAGGCGGCCCAGAGAACATGCCTGTCCAAAAAGAAGAGATCATCAAGAAGTACCGACTGCACGAGAACGATCGGGGAAGCGCCCCGGTGCAGATAGCCCTTCTCACCCAGCGGATCAACGAGCTCCGCGGACACTTCGACGAGCACAAGCACGACCATCATAGTCGGAGAGGGCTTCTGAAGATGGTGGGTCGGAGGCGGAAGCTCCTGGAGTACCTGAAGCGCGAGGACATCGAGCGCTACCGGGAGCTGATCGAGAAACTGGGACTTCGGAAGTAAGAGCAGGTCGGAACACGGCGATCCGGAATCCGGTTCGCCGTGTTTCATTTGTGCCCGGACCGTACGGATCCGGCACCCCCGGTCGGAACTGAAGCCGTTGGCGAGAAGCGGCGGCCGGGAGGGTCTGGAGCCTACGCGTCGGGCGACTCATTGCGTGCGCCCCTTCCCACTTCCGGGACGGGCGCGACGAGAATCCAGCGGAAGTGAATGGACGCGAAAACGATGCAGAGAATCGAACGGGAGTTCGCAGGCAGGACCCTCACCATCGAATCGGGCCGAATGGCCAAGTTGGCCCACGGATCCTGCGTGGTACAATTCGGTGAGACGGTGGCCCTGGTCACCGCCACGACCCAGGATCGGCCCACCCACCTGCCCTTCTTCCCACTGACCATCGAGTACCGGGAGAAGTCCTATGCGGCCGGGAAGATCCCCGGTGGCTTCTTCAAGCGAGAGGGTCGTCCGGGAGAGAAGGAGATCCTATCCGCTCGTCAGATCGATCGGCCCCTCCGGCCCCTCTTTCCCGAGGGTTTCATGTACGAGGTGCAGATCATCTGCAACGTGCTGAGTGCCGACCAGGAAAACGACGCCGACGTGCTGGGGCTCCTGGGCGCCTCCCTGGCCCTGAACATGTCCAAGATCCCCTTCCGGACGCTTGTGGCCGCCGTGCGGGTCGGGAGGATTCAGGGGAACTGGATCCTCAACCCCACGTTCCAGCAGCTCGAGTACTCCGATGTGGACATCGTGGTGGCCGGATCCAAGGACGCCATCACCATGGTGGAAGGGGGAGCCGTGGAGGTTCCCGAGGAGGAGATCCTGGAAGGGCTGGAGGTGGCTCACGAGGGAATTCGGGAGCTGGTGGCGCTACAGGAGGAATTCCTCCAGGGGATCCGGCAGCCCGAAATGGAGTGGACCACCACCCTGCCGGCGGACCAGGTTCTGGACAAGGTGGAAGGGCTCGCACGCCGTCGGGTGGGCGATGCCATGGCCATCGCCGACAAGAAGGAACGGAGTCAAGCGCTGGCTGCCATCCGGGAAGACGTCGTGAGCACCCTGCAGGATGATCTGGACGCCGAGGTCTTCGCCGAGTACGAGGACCAGGTGGGCGACATCCTCAGGGGGATCGAGAAGGAGACCATGAGGAAGCGAATCCTGGAGGAGGGGGCCAGGGCCGACGGGCGGGACCTGGACACGGTCCGGGAGATCTCCTGTGAGGTGGGGATCCTCCCCCGGACGCACGGATCGGCTCTCTTCACCCGAGGTCAGACCCAGGCTCTGGCGGTGGCCACCCTTGGGACCTCCCGAGACGAGCAGCGGATCGATTCCATCGACGTGCCGGACGAGATCTCCAAGTCCTTCATGCTCCACTACAACTTCCCCCCGTTCTGCGTTGGGGAAGCCCGGCCCATGCGCGGCACCTCCCGGCGGGAGATCGGCCACGGGGTATTGGCGGAGCGGGCGATCCAGCCTCTCCTTCCGGACTACGACGAGTTCCCGTATACCATCCGGATCGTGTCCGATATTCTGGAGTCCAACGGCTCCTCCTCCATGGCCACGGTGTGTGGTACCTCTCTGGCGCTCATGGCGGCAGGCGTCCCCATCCGGGCGGCGTGCGCCGGGGTGGCCATGGGTCTCATCAAGGAGGGGGACCGCACCGCGGTCCTCACGGACATCCTGGGACTGGAAGACGCCTTGGGGGACATGGACTTCAAGGTAGCGGGGACCCGGACCGGGATCACCTCCATCCAGATGGACATCAAGGTGGAAGGACTCAGCCAGGAGGTCCTGCAGGAGGCGTTGCAGCGGGCGCACAAGGCCCGGATCCACTTCCTGGACATCATGGACCAGACCATTTCTCAGCCCCGGGAAGAGCTCTCGGAGCATGCCCCCCGGATCATGACGATCCAGGTCAATCCCGAAAAGCTGGGCGACATCATCGGCCCCAAGGGGAAGACGATCCGGGCCATCCAGGACGAAACTGGAGCCAAGATCGAGGTGGACGACTCCGGGCTCGTGAAGATCGCCGCCGTATCCGGCGATGCAGGAAACCGGGCGCGAGAGATGATCGAGGCCATCGTTCAGGAGCCCGAGGTGGGGCGGATCTACGAGGGCCCCGTGAAGAACACCACCTCCTTCGGCGCCTTCATCGAGATCCTTCCGGGGACCGAGGGGCTCTGCCACATTTCGGAGCTCAAGGAGGACCGGGTCGAAAAGACGGAGGACGTTCTGAAGAAGGGCGACATCACCCGGGTCAAGCTTCTGGCCATCGACGAAAAGGGAAGGCTCCGACTCTCCCGCCGAGCGGCTCTCGAGGAGGAGAAAGAGGCCGTGCTGGCTGCCGAAGGAAGCAAGAGCTGATCCATGCCCCACGAGTACACGGGAGGGCGTGGGCGGTGGGACTCGTCTGCGCCCTCTCGGCGTCCGGGGGGTAGCTTGGCGCACCAGTCCTTCCCCACCGGGGTCGAGGACGGGAGCCGGATGGACCAGACCACCCTGGAAAACGGGGTGCGCGTTCTGACGGAACGGATTCCGGGGGTGCGTTCCGTCTCCGTGGGTGTCTGGATTCGCCAGGGCGCGGCTCATGAGCCGGAGGAGGCCCTGGGGGCGAGTCACCTTCTGGAACACCTGGTCTTCAAAGGAACGGAGAACCGGTCTCCCCGGGAGATCGCCCTGGCGTTGGAGAGCCTGGGTGGGGCCCTGGACGCCTTCACCAGCCGGGAGCACACCAGCTATCAGGCCCGGGTCCTGGACGAACACTTGCCTCAGGCCCTGGACGTCCTGGCGGACGTGATCCTTCGGCCCGTCCTCCGGGCCTCGGATCTGGAGCTGGAGCGGGAGGTGGTCCTGGAGGAAATCTCCACGGTGGAGGACACCCCTGACGACCTGGTCTTCGAGCTCCATGGACGGGGCCTGTGGGGATCCCACCCGTATGGCCGCTCCATCCTGGGGACCCGGGAGAGCGTGGGCGCCATGGATGTGGCGACGCTGCGGGCCATCCACCAGGATCGATACCTGGCGGGAGATCTGGTGGTGGCGGCGGCGGGCCGTCTGGAGCATGACGAGGTGGTGGGGCAGGTGGCGCGGTACTTCGGGCATCTCCCCCAAGGGACCTCACCAGAGGTTCCCGAAGTCCCCACCTTCACACCGAATCCGGAGGAGCGGGTCCCCCGCTCTTCGGCCCAGACACATATCGTTGCCGGTACCGTAACCCCCCCTAGGACCGATCCCCAACGCTTCCCGCTGATCCTGCTCGCCTCCGCGCTGGGGGGTGGGATGAGCTCGCGGCTCTTCCAGCGGATCCGAGAGGAGTTGGCGTTGGCGTACACCGTCTACACCTTCCAGTCCTTCTATCGTAGGGCGGGGGTTTCAGGGATTTACGTCGGTACCCGTCCCGAGTGGGGGGGGCGAGCGGTAGAGGCCATCCAGGAGGAGCTGGATCGAGTGGTACGAGAAGGTCTCCCGCCGGAGGAGCTGGACGCCGTGAAGAGCCAGGTGAAGGGCCAGGTCATGCTTTCGCTGGAGTCCACCACCGCTCGCCTCTTCCGACTGGCGGGTTTTGCCCTCTACGGACAGCCCTACCTGACGTTGGACGAGCTTCTGGGGCGCATCGACGAAGTGGACCCGGACCAGGTCCTGGAGGTGGCGGATCGGTTCTTCTCCCCGAACCGACAGTTCACCCTGCGGCTCGGCCCGGAGGCGTCGAAGGGAGGGGGGGGGCCTTGGGGTGAGGGACCGGAGGATGGAGAATGATCGTCGGCGTCCCGGTTGAGATCAAGATGGACGAGCACCGGGTTTCTGTCGTGCCGGGGGGAGTCGAAGCCCTCACTCAGGCGGGACACACGGTCCTGGTGGAGGAGGGCGCCGGGGAGGGGAGTGGGTTCCCGGACGAGCAGTACGAGGCCGCTGGCGCCCAGGTGGTTTCCCCAGCCCCGGAAGTATGGAAGCGCTCCGACCTCGTAGTGAAGGTGAAGGAGCCCGTTGAGGAAGAGTGGCCACTGATTCAGAAGGATCAGGTGATCTTCACCTATTTCCACTTCGCCGCCTCCGAGCCTCTCACGCGGGCCCTCATGGACGCTGGAGCCGTGGCGGTAGCATACGAGACCGTTCAGCTCCCCAATGGCGAGCTCCCCCTTCTGACCCCCATGAGCGAGGTGGCGGGTCGCCTGGCCATCGTGGAGGGCGCCAAGTATCTGGAACGCTTCTACCAGGGCCGGGGGGTCCTGCTGGGAGGAGTGCCCGGGGTTCTCCCCGCTCGGGTGGTCATCCTGGGGGGAGGTGTAGTGGGGACGAACGCCGCCAAGATGGCGGCGGGTTTTGGGGCTCGGGTCACCCTCCTGGACGTCTCCCTCCCCCGACTCCGGTACCTCTCCGACGTCATGCCAGCCAATGTGGAGCTCCTGTTCTCCAACGCCTACAACATCCGGGAACAGCTCCCGTCGGCGGATCTCCTCATCGGCGGCGTACTCCTTCCCGGAAAGAAGGCCCCGAACCTGGTTCACCGGGAGGATCTCTCGGGAATGCAGCCCGGTGCGGTCATCGTCGACGTGGCGGTGGATCAGGGGGGGTGTGTGGAAACCATCCGCCCCACCACCCACCGAGATCCCATCTATGTGGTGGATGACGTCATCCACTACGGAGTGGCCAACATGCCGGGCTCCGTGGCCCGGACCAGCACTCTGGCCCTCACCAACGCCACCCTGCCGTACATGAAGAAGCTCGCGGACCTTGGATGGAGGCAGGCCTGTCGAAATGATCCGGCACTGCGGCTGGGCGTGAATGTGGCCGAGGGCGAGGTAACCTACCCGGGCGTGGCCGAGGCCTTCGGGCTGGAGACCTTCCCGGTGGAGAAGCTCCTTTGAGGCCCGGGGAATCCGCGGCCCCGGTCGGGGTTCGAGTCCGGCGGAGCTCCGAAGCCCGCGATCTGCCTCTCCCGACCCGGGCCACAGCCCAGGCCGCGGGCTACGACGTTCGTAGCGCCGACGAGGACTTCCACCTCGAGCCCGGCGAAATCCGCGCCGTCGGGACGGGTCTGTTCCTGGAGTTGCCCGACGGAATGGAGTGTCAGGTCCGCCCCCGCTCCGGGCTGGCGGCCCGGTTCGGTATCACCCTTCCCAACGCTCCCGGCACCATCGACCCGGACTACCGGGGAGAGCTGAAGGTCCTCTTGCAGAACGGAGGGAGGGAGGTCGTGGAAATCCGACGTGGGGAGCGGATCGCCCAGCTCGTGTTCGCTCGGTTCGAGACCCCCCTTCTGGAGGTGGTGGACGAATTGTCCCACACCTCTCGCGGCGCCGGGGGTCTCGGGAGCACCGGCAGGGAATAGGGCGTCGAGGCATGCGTCTTGCACACCGTGACGGGGTGTCTTATCATCCGACACCCTCCGAGCCGGGGGAGCGGGTAGAGCCCGGCATCTCCGATGGTTTTCACCCCTTACAAGGGTTATATGGGTTGACGCGTTGGCCTCGTTTTCGAAGTGGTTCAACTCCGGGTCTCTCCTCCCCGTGAACGACATAGCCGTCGATCTGGGCACCGCCAATACCCTCGTCTACGTGAAGGGGGAGGGGATCGTCCTGAACGAGCCCTCCGTCGTAGCGGTGGAGAAAGGCTCCCGAAAGGTCCTGGGCATGGGGCTGGAGGCCAAGCGGATGCTCGGCCGTACCCCCGAGAACATCGAAGCGGTGCGTCCCCTGAAGGATGGGGTCATCGCCGATGTGGACGTGACGGAGATGATGCTCCGGCACTTCCTGAAGCAGGTCACTGCCAAGAGGATCTTCCGGATCAAGCCTCGTGTCGTCGTCGGGGTTCCCTCCGGGATCACCGAGCTGGAACGGCGTGCAGTCCGCTCCTCGGCCATGGCAGCGGGTGCCAAGGCGGTGTATATGGTGGCGGAGCCCGTGGCGGCGGCCGTCGGAGTGGGGCTTCCCATCGAAACCCCCACCGGGAACATGGTCATCGACATCGGCGGGGGAACGACGGAGATCGCCGTCATCGCCCTCTCCGGCATCGTCTCCGACACTTCCATTCGGGTGGGTGGGGATGAACTGGATGCCGCCATCGTGACCTTTCTCCGGAAGAACTACAACCTTCTCATCGGGGAACCCACGGCGGAAGCGGTGAAGATCCAGATCGGATCGTCCTTCGACCATGGGGACGAGCGCAGCATGGATGTGAAGGGGCGGGATCTGGTGAGCGGGATCCCCAAGACGGTTTCCGTCCACTCCCAGGAAATCCGGGAGTGCATCCAGGAGCCTATACAGTCCATCGTGGAGGCCGTGCGTCGCTCGCTGGAGATCACGCCGCCGGAGCTCTCGTCGGACATCGTGGATCGGGGAATCACCATGACCGGGGGAGGGGCCATGATCCGCGGGCTGGATCAGCTTCTCCAGCATGAGACGAACCTCCCCATCCACGTGGATGAGGAGCCGTTGACCTGCGTGGTTCGGGGTGCGGGGCGGATCTTGGACGACCTCCAGAAGTACCGTAACGTGTTGGCCACTTGATCCTCTCCGCGTCCGGATGGAGGGTCGGCCTTCGGTGAGACGTTCGGGGCGACCGCCCCGGCCCACAACCCGTGCACGCTCCACGAGATGCCCACCTACGAGACGGAAGGAGGTCAGGGAACGGGACGACGGCAGGGTACCCTAGCGGGTCTCTTCCTCGTTCTCGCGGTAGTGGCCCTCTATCTCCCCGGTCCGGCCCAGGAAGGTGTGGCGTCCGCGCTCCGGGGGTCGGTCCTCCTTCCCTTCATCAGTGCACAGCAGGGCATCGTCGACGCTCGGATCCGCACTGCCGAGGTGGAGGCGCTGCAGGCCCGCCTGGACTCCACGCTGGCGGCTATGTCCGTCCAACGGCCCCTGGCTGACGAGAACCGACGCCTCCGGGAGCTTCTCTCCCTCCGGGACCGGGCCGGACCTTCCTTCGTGCCCGCCACCGTGGTCCGCCCGGGCACCCGAGGGTCGGAGAGCATGTTCGTGCTGGATGCGGGGTCGGAGGCGGGGGTGTCGGTGAACGACCCCGTGGTCTCGGCCGACGGGCTCCTGGGTGTGGTTCGGGAGGTGCAGGCCCGTTCCGCCATCGCCATGGACTGGACCCACCCCGACTTCCGGGTGAGCGCCATGTCGGTGGATGGAGAGGTGTACGGTCTGGTGGAGCCGTCGCGAGGCGCCTTCCGAGAGGCGGATCGCCTCCTTCTCTCCGGCACTCCCTACCACTCCGAGGTCCGAGACTCCACCCTCATCGTTACCAGCGGCCGAGGGAGCGTGTATCCCAGGGGAATCGCCATCGGGAGGGTTCACTCCCTTCACGAGGCGCAGGATGGTTGGCGGAAGAGCTACTGGCTCCTTCCGGCGGTGACCCCGGCGGCGGCCACGCACGTCCTGGTCATGACCGGAGGGCCCGACCGGGTGGATGCGGATGAAGAGGTTCCTTACTGGGGTCTCGCTTCGGACGAGGGCGAGGAGCCGGCGTCGGAGCAGGACTCGGACGGGACTCCCCAGGCGCAGGAAGGTCTCGAGGTGGAGCCGGAGGGGACTTGAGGGGCGGGTGGAGGCTCTGGGGCATCGTCATCGTCCTCCCGGTCCTCCACTTCCTCCTTCACGTAGGACTGGGGGCGAGCCGATGGTCTCCGGATCTCCTGACGGTGGCGCTTCTGGTGGGGGCCAGGGAGCTCCGGACGGGCACCGCAGCAGGCTTGGGCTTCGTCTTCGGGATCCTGGAGGATGCCTTCTCGGTTTTGGCCTTCGGTGCCAACGCCCTGGCCATGACGGTGCTGGGGATCCTAGGTGCCCGGTCCAGGGAAGTCTTCGTGGGGGATTCCCTCCTCTTCCTGATCTCGTACCTTGCTTTGGGGAAGTGGTTCAGGGACCTTCTTCACTGGCTGGTGAGTTCCCCCGAGGTGAGGGGGGCCCTGATGGATGATCTCGTCGTGGACGGGGCGGTGGGAGCCGGCTACGCGGCGGTGGTTGGGGCATTCGTCGTCCTCGTCGTGGGCGTATGGAGGGAACCGGTGGCATGAAGGAGCAGCATCATCCTCACCTGAAAAGATTCCGGGCCAGGATCGCCACCTTCTGCATCGTCCTGCTCATGGGGCTTCTGGTGGCCGGGTTCTTTCGGGCCCAGGTCCTTCGCTCCTCCACCTGGGCACTGCAGTCCGACTCCAACCGCCTCCGCGTCCTTCCCGTTCCCGCGCCCCGGGGGACGATCCTGGACCGGGAGGGTCGCATCATTGCCGACAACGTACCCTCCTACTCCGTCTCCCTCTTCCCGGCGCCCCTGGACTCCATCCGAGCCACGCTGGAGCGGTTGCAGCCTCACCTGAACCTCAGCGATGAACGGGTGGACCTCCTCATGGAGACGGCCGCCCAGAGTCGTCGTCTCCCGCTATTGGTCACCGCCAGCGCCGACTTCGATGAGGTCGCGGCCCTGGAAGAGCGCCGTGTGGAGTTTCCGGGGATCTTCCTGGAGATGCGTCCCCGTCGACGATATCACGCCGGTCCCGCCATCTCTCATCTCATGGGATACGTGGGGGAGATCTCCCCGTCCGAGCTGGAGAGTTTCCGCTTCCAGGACTATCGACAGGGCATGATCATCGGGAAGGAGGGGCTCGAGCGGGAGTACGAAGAGCTCCTCCAGGGGGTCCACGGAGTGCGATATGTGGAGGTGGATGCAGTGGGCCGAATCGTCGGCTCCTTCGAGGGACACATGAACACTCCTGCCGTGGCCGGAGAGGACCTTCACCTGAACGTAGATCTGGAGCTCATGGAGTGGATCCATGAGATCTTCCCGGATACGCTTCGGGGCGCCGTGGTGGCGCTGGATGCTCGGGACGGGGGAGTCCTTGCCCTCTACTCCGCCCCTACTTTTGACCCCAACCAGTTCGTGGGTGGGATCGACCTGGCGTACTGGCAACAACTGAGTAGTGACCCGGACCGGCCCCTCTTCAATCGAGCGACGGTGGGCCGATATCCACCCGCGTCCACCTGGAAGCTGGCCACGGCGGCCATCGGGTTGGAAATGGGGGTGGTGGAGGCGGGCGAGGTGATGCCTACCCCGTGTCATGGGGGGTTCCAATACGGGAACGTCTATCGAAGGTGTTGGAGACCCGAGGGGCACGGACATTTGACCCTGGCCGAGGCGATCCGGGACTCGTGCAATGTCTACTTCTACCAGCTTGGGCTCCGGATCTCCCTTGAGCGGCTCGTGGAAGAGGGCGCTCGACTGGGGTTCAGCCAGGAATGTGGGGTGGACCTCCCCCGGGAGTCTCCGGGGGTCTTCCCCGAGGACCTGGGCTACTGGGAAGAGCGGTTCGGATATCGCCCCTTCGAAAACGAGGTGCTCTCCCTGGCCATCGGGCAGGGACCCAACGACCAGACGCCGCTGAAGATGGCCCAGTTCTATCTGGGCCTGGCCGGGGACGGCACGGCGCCGGCCCCGTCCCTGGTCCGGACCTCCAACCCCCGGGAGGGGTGGAGCCTGGACTTGACGAAGACGAGCCTGGAGTCCCTTCGGGACGGACTCCGGATGGTGGTGGCCTCGGGGGGGACCGCGTTCCTCTCTTCCCTGGAGCATTGGGACTTCATGGGCAAGACGGGGACGGGCCAGCAGGACCCGAGTCGTCCCCCTCACGCCTGGTTCGTGGGCATGGCCGGTCCCCGGGGCGGTGACCCCGAGATCGTGGTCTCCGTTCTCGTGGAGGAAGGGGAAAGTGGCTCGGCCGCTGCGGCACCCCTGGCCGCGAAGACTGCGGACTTCTTTCTGAGGCGCCAGTACGGGATCCCGGTGGACACCATCCAGACCTTGGGAGAACACCTCCGCACCGGAACGCCGGCGCCCTGGGCGGTGTGGTGAAGCTCTCCTTCCGGGGGTGGGCCGGCGACGTCCCCCTGGTGGCTGCGTGTTTGGCCCTCACCCTCTTCGGTGTGGCCATGATCTACTCCGCCGGCGTGTTGAACGTCCCCAGCCCGGTGGTGGAGGGAGCCTGGGCCCGGCAGCTGGTCTGGCTCGTGTTGGCCATGGGGGTTTTCACCTTCACGTCCCACGTACAGGCGCGATGGTTCGAGTGGGCCGCATTTCCGGCGTACTCGGTCGCGGTGGTCCTCCTGGGAGCCACCTTGGTGTTGGGAACGGGAAGTGGTACCGCCGAAGGGGTGGGGCGTTGGCTCCAGGTGGGTGGCATACGCTTCCAGCCCTCGGAGTTGGCGAAACTGGCCACCATCCTGGCGCTCGCCCGTCTCCTGGCCACCCGTGATTCGCCGCCCTCCGCCCTGAAGGACCTATTGGCCCCCTCGGCGTTGGTCGCGCTTCCGTTGGGCCTGGTGGTCCTCCAGCCGGATCTGGGAACGGCTTTGGCCTTCGTGGGCATCCTTTTTGCCGCCCTTTTCTGGGCCGGGACCCCCGCCAGCCAGCTCTTCCTGTTGGCCAGCCCGGGATTCGCGCTCCTTCTCAGCTTCGACACCCTCATCTGGTCCGTCTACTTCATGGGGCTGGTGCTCCTGGTCTACCTCCTTCGCTACCGACTGTACCTGGTGGAATCGGTGGGGGTTCTCCTGGCGAATCTGGCGGCCGGGACCATTGCCATGCCCCTCTGGAGCTCGCTCGCGGACTACCAGAAAAACCGACTCCTCGTCTTTCTGGACCCGGGTCTGGATCCCCAGGGGGCGGGCTGGAATCTGATCCAATCCAAGGTGGCCATCGGGAGCGGTGGCCTCCTGGGGAAGGGGTTCACCCAGGGTACCCAGAAGCGGCTGGATTTCCTTCCGGAGCAGCACACGGACTTCATCTTTTCGGTGGTGGGAGAGGAGCTGGGGTTCATGGGCACCACCGTGGTGATTCTCCTCTTCGCCTTCGTCCTCGTTCGTCTGGTGCGGTTGGCGGAACGGGTGGGAGATCCCTTTGCCGGCCTCGTCCTCTTCGGTATCTTCGGAGCTTGGCTCGTCCACATCTTCATCAACGTGGGGATGACCATCGGTCTCGTACCCATCACCGGGATCCCTCTGCCGTTCGTGAGTTACGGAGGAACCTTCCTCGTCATGTGCTGGTTGTCCGTGGCACTGGCCGTTCGTGTTGCCGGGGAGAGCTGACGCTCGGGAGGGGGGCCACCGGAGGGCGCCGGTGGAACGGGTGACCACCGAACGTGCACCTGCAGTGAGAGGAGTCCATGGCCTGGTTCAGGAAGCCCAAGAAGCCCCTGAAAGCCTCGGAGCGGCGGGATCTCCCTTCGGACGTCTTCGAAAAGTGCGATGGGTGCGGCGAGATCCTCTACCGGGAGAAGCTCATCCAGAATCTGAAAGTCTGTCCGGACTGTGGGCATCACTTTCGGTTCCAGGCGGAGGAATACGTTGGAATCCTCAGCGACGAAGGGAGCTTTCAGGAGCTGGACGCTGGACTGCGGTCGGCCGACCCGCTGCAGTTCTCGGACCTGAAGCCCTACCGGCAGCGTCTGGACGCCACGGAACAGAAAGTGGGGCGGGGGGAGGCGATCCTCACGGGTCGGGGAGAGCTCGACGGCAACCCGGTGGCGTTGGGCGCCATGGACTTCCGGTTCATCGGAGGGTCCATGGGCTCGGTGGTGGGGGAGAAGATCGCCCGGGTGGCTCGCACCTCCCTGGAGGAGAAGCGTCCCTTGATCCTGGTCTCCGCTTCAGGCGGGGCCCGTATGATGGAGGGGATCTACTCCCTCATGCAGATGGCCAAGAC
>SKZC01000123.1 GCA_007127575.1 Gemmatimonadota bacterium | reverse complement strand
CGCCTCCATCCACTCGGGGCCCAGGGGCGGGACCGGGTTGCATAGCTCCCGGGACTTCGGACTGCTTCGTAGGTACCGTTGCGCCTCCCCCAGGACAATCAGCACTTCCTGAACCGATCCGCGCGTGCGTTGCCGGTCCTGCGCAAGAGCGAAGAGCACGTCCTCCAGTCGTCGAACGATCGCGGTGAGGCGAGCTGGCTGACCGTCCCTCCTCCCCAAGGAGCGAAATCGCCGGAGCCAGTCGTCCTCGTCCAACTGGTCGATGAGGTCAGCCGAAGGATTCCGACGGACGCTGATGCGGTTCAGCGGAGTGGCCAGATACGCCTTCCCGGACCTCATCATATAGGCGTAGCGCTGAAAGCCGCCCACCCCGCGATCTACCCCGAGCTTCGCGACCGCACGTGCGAAGTCCAACCCATCCCGTGCCTGCCGTCGCCCCACCGCAACCCGACCTTCCCCAAGAAGGGCCTGCAACTCATGTACGGAGGTAGGCTGACTCCAGATCGGCATCCAGGTCTCCGCTCGGGCTGTGGCCTCATCCTGAATGGCCGCCGTGCCGGTTCCTGACCCGGTGGTCCGTACGGTAAAGGGAAACGCGAGAGTCCCGGGGGCCGTCCCTTCCAGTCGTCGAGAGGTCGATGCGGCGAAGAGGACCGCACCCTCCAACATGAGCACGAAGTCCCACGGGTTGACTAGTGAGTCACCAGAGTAGCCGGTGGTTGCGTTCGGCCCCCCTGCCGCCCCAGGAGCGAACTGTCCAATAGCGGTTCGGCGCAGGGCCGAAGTTGGAGACGCGAAGAGCGCATCCCTGAGTACCGCTGGCGCGTCCTGTCCGGGATCTCCGGATTCGACGTCGAAAAGCTCGACGACACGTTGCATGAAATTGTTGGTGAAATCGAGCCGGCCATCATTTCCACCGGTTCCCAGGAGCGGCGGATACTTGGGCCCGTCTCCTGTGAGGACGACCGCGGCGTCGATCCATGGTACCAATGGCCCCGGGCCCTCGGATCTGCACCGGAGGAGCAACCGTTCCTTCACCTCCTTCTGTGGACGCTCCTCAAGCCCCTCGTCGGCGACCAGCGTCCGCATCGCGTGGATGGCGCGCCGGAAGGGACGAAAACGGCCCGCACCAGAGGTCTCTAGCGCTTCGATGGCATCGGTATTATCCTTCGGATAGAAGCCACTTCCCCCGTTCCACGGAGCCAGCACAGGCGAGGGCTGATAGTCGGTGAGGAGGAACGCTTCCAGATCGGTCCGCGTCAGGGAGCTGCTTAGCACAAACCCCTCCCTGTCCCACCACCCTCGCGCGTCCGGGTCCACCTGTTCCGCCACAAGGCGGAAGACCCCCAGGGCCTTCAAGTAGGATCCCAGGGGGGTGGGGCGGCAACCATTCAGATGCACGATCGTGTGATCAGCCATGGCACGGCCTCTCCCGGAGGCGGAGCGTCTCGTTGAGGCGTTCGACGTGACCTAGATCTTGAAGCGTCATTCTGCCTCCTCCGCCGCCGATGCCCTCCAGTCCGCAATTCGAACCAGGGACTCAAGCCACGCGAGTCGGAACGGACCATCGGTCTGCAGGAGACGCCGCGTTCGATCCGTCCAGGATGGCCCCATAGGCCCCATGCCCAGACGCATCACCTCAAGGCGGAGTGAGGTCTCGGGGATCGAGGTTCCGTTAAGTTGCACCTCGGGGAGGACATCGTCCTCCCACACCCCGCGAGCATGGAGGCGATCGTCTTCGGGCAGGGACTCGGTGGGGAGGGCGCGGATTCCGGTCCGAACCTTCCCGTGATGGGCCGCGATGAGGTAAGCAACCAGATCCCTCCCCGGGTCTTCGTTCCCGTGTTCCAGCCAGGCCAGCATCGAAGCGAGTTCATGGCGGAAGTGGGGTCGCGATCGCTCCTCTTCCCCTTCCAGGATGCGGTACCGGAGACGACCGGTTCCCGGTGACTTGGCCCAGAGAGACCCGCCCATCGCCTCCGGGTCGGCAGCCGCGTCAAGGAGCGCGGTCTGAAACGCCGGGTGCGCCTTACCCACATCGTGCCAGAGCGCGGCAACCTCCATGAGGCGACACTCCTCCTCGGGGAGTTCCAGCGCCCGACCCAGATCCCGAACGCATTCCACGGCTCGGAGGGTATGGGCCTCCAGCGCGATAAAGCGCCCGAGCTGTGTGCGATCCTCCCCCCCGTAACGCTCATGAGGCTCCTCGGACGCCTCCAGGTCCACCGGTTCCACCTCTCTCGTGTGCTGGGCGTCGAACCCCAGCGTGGGATCGTACCCTCCGTCCGTTGCACGCAGGAGGAGCGTCCAGCCTGGGACGATACGCGTTCCTGGGTTTCCCTCCTCCCAGCGTTCCACCAGGGGATCCCAGCGCCAGAAGGACCGGTACCGGCCACCTCCTCTCTTCTTCCGGTACGCGGCCATTTGCCCCATCGACACGGGACATAGCTCCTCGCGCTGAGGAGGGGGGGCCTCCCCCGGGCCATTCTCGAAATCTCGCCAAAACACCTGTACCTGGGGCGAGCCCTGATCCCGGATGTAGGGTGCCACGTCGACGTCAAAGCCAGAGAGGTCCGGATCCGTGTCGAAAAGCTCCAACAGATCCTTCCGCCGAAGGACGTGGCTCAGCGACCGAGAGGGATCGGAACGTGGAAGGCGTGACGGTCCCACGTCCGTGAGTCCCTCCAGGCGTCGTCGAGAGCGCCCGAGCTCTTGGGCTTCGTACGGCTCCGCCTCGTCCAGAAGCTCCACCGGATCGATCCAGCACACGTCGGCACCGTCGGCGCACTCCCCGTAGCGATTGCAGCGCCCGAAGCGCTGCACCATGGAGGGCCAGGGTGCGAGTTCGGTGAACAGAGTGGAGGAGGTTAGATCCACCCCCGCCTCCACCGCCTGGGTCGCCACCAGGATCCGACCCGCCTCACCGACATCATCCTGTATCTGGGCCTCGATGGCCCGCCGCTCACGAGGCCGAAAACGAGCGTGCAGGAGGAGGGTTGGAGGGGTGGTTTCTCGCTTCCGCAGCCCGGATGCGAGGGCCTGGGCCCGCTCCACCCGGTTCAGAATGACGAGCGTCTGGCTCCCGGGTTCATGGCTGGCGAGAACCGCATCAACCAGACGGTCGATGTACTCCTTTCGTCGCTGAGCCGGCGTTCCCTCCCCTACCTCAACCGATGCCCTCGCCACCTTCTTCGTGGCCTCGAGTCGGGAGCGGGCCCGCTCCCGATCATCCTCGCCCACCCCCAGGGTTCGAAGCGAACCCAGGTGAGGGGAGAAATCCACCGTGTCCAGCCATTCGCGTCGCAGGGTGGCGGAAGCCCAAAGACTCCTCGCCGGCACACCGGATGGAAAGGAACGCCGGAAGGCATCTAGCTGGGCGCTCGTTGTGAGCCCGGCGCCCATGAGCTGGATCTCGTCGAAGACCCAGAGGGCATCGTTGTGAAGCAGGGCGAAGTGGACAGGCCACTTGTAGCGACTCATCCCGTAGCCGCGCATGAGGGCTCGGGAGAGAAGCATATCCTGGGTGCCGACCAGAACCGCAGGAGCCTCCGGTCGGGCCTCCCAATCCTCCTCCAGAGATCCTCCCATGAGCGTGTAGACCTCGGGCGGAGTTACTCCCCTTCCTAGAAAGTCGTCTCTGCAGCGCTGGATCCAACGTCGGGCATTG
>SKZC01000195.1 GCA_007127575.1 Gemmatimonadota bacterium | reverse complement strand
TGGTTGGTCGGCGGAGATCCGAGTCCCGTTCTCAAGCCTGGCCTTCCAGACCGACGGGGAGGGCCGCGTGGTCATGGGGCTCGCGGTCTGGCGCAACATTGCCCGGAAGAACGAACGGGTGACCCACCCGCCCATCGCTCCCAGGTGGGGCGGACTCAGCTTTCTCAAGGCCTCCCAGATGCGGCGGGTCGTCCTGGAAGGAGTGGAGGAGCGGCGGGCCGTCCACGTAACCCCGTACGTGCTGGGCGGGATGGGGCATTCCCACGACCTGTCTCCAGGGGACCAGGGGCACCTGCGCTCGGAGGAGCGGGTCCAGGAGGCGGGGCTCGACGTGCACCACGGGCTGGGCCCCAGCCTCTCCCTGGACCTGAGCGTGAACACGGACTTCGCTCAGGTGGAGGCCGATGACCAGGAGGTGAACCTGGACCGCTTCTCGCTGTTCTTTCCGGAGAAGCGTCGCTTCTTCCAGGAACGGGCGGCGGTCTTCGAGTTTCCCCTGGGGGGCAACGAACGCCTCTTTCACTCGAGGCGGGTGGGACTGGCCGAGGGGCAGCCGGTGCGGATCTACGGCGGTGGACGGATGGTGGGGCGCATCGGTGACTGGGACGTAGGCGTCCTGAACATGCACACCGCCGAGTCGGAAACCCTTCCTTCGGAGAACAAGGGTGTGTTTCGCGTGCGCCGGAGGGTCCTGAACGAGGGCTCCTACGCCGGGGGCATCCTCACCAGCCGCATCGGGACGGAAGGAAGCTACAACGTCGTCTACGGGGGCGATGCACGGCTCCGCCTTCTGGGCCAGGACTACCTGATCCTGAACTGGGCCCAGAGCTTTGATGACGCCGAGGCCCCTGGGGCCAACTCCGGTGACGCGGGCGTCTTCGAGCGCACGTTGCTTAGGGCCCGCTGGGAACGTCGTGACGTCTTCGGCCCGATGTACGACGTGGACCTTTCCAGGGTCGGTGGCGCCTTCGAGCCAGGGCTCGGCTTTCTACAGCGGAGCGGGTATGCTCGCGGCAACCTTCGTCTCGGATACGGGTGGGCTCCGGGACAGGGATCGTCGGTCTTCCGCTACGGGGTGGGCCTCACCACCTCAGGGTTCCGTCGCAGCGGGGACGGGGCCCTGGAGACAGGGGTCCTGGAGCCGTCGGCCATCGTCGAGACCAACAGCGGTCACCAGGTGATGGCCATCGGGCGCTACCGGCACGAAGATCTGGTGGGTGGGTTTACCCTCTCCGACGAGGTGGAGGTGCCCCAGGGGGGATACGATTTCTACGAGGGAGTCCTTCAGTACGTGTCGCCGCCCGGTGACCTGCTCGGCACTACGGTGCGGCTCGAGGGAGGAGGGTTCTTCGACGGACGACGCACGTCCGTGCAGCTCTCCCCTTTCTGGAGTCCCAGCCGACATCTGGGTCTCTCTGCCAGCTACCGCCTGGACCGAATCGAGTTTGCGGAGCGTCAGCTACGGCTCACTGCCCACGTGGGCCGGCTGCGAGCCGAGGTGATGCTCTCCACCGAGATTTCCGCCGTGGCCTTCGTCCAGTACAACAGCACGCTGGACCTGGCAGTTGCGAACGTCCGGTTCCGGTACAATCCCCGGGAGGGTGACGACCTCTATATCGTCTGGAACGAGGGGATCAACGCGAACCGCTTCGACTATGACCCGGTGCCGCCGCGAAGCGACGAGCGCACCCTCCTCGTGAAGTACTCGCGCACCTTCTCCCTGGGGTTGTGACGGGCCCTCACCCGGGCGCTCGGGGCGAGGAGCTCAACGCAGGTGAACGGACCCGGGAGGTGGTGGGTCCCACCGTGCGCGCCGGATCCCCTTCCAGGACCTGCCCGGACTCCAACCGGAATTCCAACGGAGGCTACATCGCCGGCTCCAACGGCGAGCCCTCATCCTGTTCCACGCAGCGATGAGCTTCGAGGAGACCTGCCATGGCCAACGTGGTTCTGGCGAGGAGCTTCGATCCGCCCGCCACGGAGGAGGGCTTCGCCGAACTCAGGGGGTGCCTGTCCCCGTGTCTGGACCGGAGCGGCGCCGGTTGGACCCGGAGCCATCCGTCCCGGGATCGGCGGCGCGGGTCCGCCAGATCCGATGAATCTTCCTGAACAGGAGGCAACCATGAAAGCGCACACCGTTCTTGCCGTGCTCCTGATCGCGCTGATCGGCGCGTGCGACAGAGAGCCACCGCTCCATCCCGGGGCGGACACCGAGAAGGGAATCGGGGCTCAGGACGCCGTCGCGACGAGCCTGGGCGTTCCCGCCGAGGCCCGGGCCGACGTGATCCGGTTCTCCGACATGGAGGTGGTGGAAGGCGCCAGGGCCGGCCTCCTGCGGGAGGCCGACGGAATCCGCACCCGGGTGCACACCGCCGAACTCGCCCACCGGGACGTGATCACCCTCTGGTGGGTCATCTTCAACAACCCGGAGGCGTGCGCGGATGGCGCGTGCGGGGAAGCCGACCTCTTCGACGGTTCCGACGGCCCCACCGGGGTGGAACCCTCCTGCCTCTATGCCGACGGGAGCGTCGTGGGTGGAAACGGCGGGGCCCGGTTCCACGACCGTCTGAGCGTGGGCGAGCCCCGTGACAGCTGTATCGACTTCTTCGTGGACGCGGTGGAGGGTCTCGAGGGGCGGGACCATGGGCTCACGAATCCGGCCGGGGCCGAGGTCCACCTTGTGATGCGCAGCCATGGCCCGGTGCTTCCCGGGATGGTCCAGGAGCAGCGATCCACCTTCGCGGGAGGCTGCCAGGAGTTCCTGGGCGCCGGCGTGGACGAGCTTGAGGCGGGCCAGTGTAGCGATCAGCAGTTCGTGGTGTTCCTCGCGCCCGACGGCTGACCGGGGACCGACCCCGGGGGCGGAGAGTAACCCGTGTCACGCCCCCGGGGTTTCTCCACCCGATGAACGAGTTTCTCGTGGTGGGCGTCCTCTTCGGGCTCGTCCTCCTCCGGGCAGTGCTGGTCGGGGGCCGGGACTGCCCGCCTCCGAGGACCCGGCCCACCTACCGGGCGGCGAGGACCCGGACCCGTCCGGTCTCCGCGAAGGCGAGGATCCGCGCATCCGCCGTCACCAGGGTGGCGCCCTCGATCCGGGCGGCGGCGACGAGCATCCGGTCCACCGGATCGGTGAGCCGATCCGAGGGAAGCAGAGCGCCCTGCAGAGCGGACCTCGGGGAAAGATCCAGAAGGAAGATCCCGGGAAGGTCCAGGGCCTGCTCGACCCAGTCCTCCACCGGGCTCGTGAAGGCAATTCTTCCCCTGCGTAGGAGCGTTCCCACCTCCCACACCGACATGGGGTGAACGAGGACCAGGCCCTGACGGCCCGCTTCCTCGATCCGGTCGATGGACCCGGCGTCGAGCTTACGCTCATCTCCTTCCGCCATCCAGATCCACACATGGGTGTCCAGCAGGAGAGGTCCAGGCCGGCTGCGGCCCTGCCGCGAGGCCGGTCCGGTCACCGCTCCGCATCCCAGCCCTCACCGGACGGAGAGACCAGGTCGCCCTCCTCGGTGACCGAACCGGCGAGGGCTCCGAAGATGCGTCGCGGCTCGGCATTGCTCGTCACGGGGGACAGAGTGGCGATGGGCTTTCCGTACCGGGTCACGATCAGAGTCTGGCCTCCTTCCGAGACCCGCTGGAGCCACCGGTGCCAATCGTTCTTGAGCT
>SKZC01000464.1 GCA_007127575.1 Gemmatimonadota bacterium | reverse complement strand
CCGTGATCGCCGCCGTCAACGTCGTCTTCCCGTGGTCCACGTGTCCAATCGTCCCCACGTTTACGTGCGGCTTCGTTCGCTCAAATTTCGCCTTGGCCATCTCTCCCCTCGTGCGGTTGGGATCCTTGGGACGTCAGAAGCGGGCCCCGGATGTCACTCCGGCGACCCGCCGTTGGAACTGATGATCTCCTGAGAGACACTCCGCGGTACTTCGTCGTAGTGTCCGAACTGCATGGTGTAGATAGCACGCCCTTGGCTCATAGAGCGAAGGGTCGTGGAGTAGCCGAACATCTCCCCCAGGGGGACGTTGGCATCGATGACCCGGGCCCCGCCGCGTTCAGTCATCCCGCCGATCTTGCCTCGTCGGGAATTCAGGTCTCCCATGATGTCGCCCATGTAGTCCGGAGGCGTCACCACCTCCACTTCCATGATGGGCTCCAGGAGGACCGGGCCGCCCCTCTTCACCGCCTCCTTCAGGGCCATGGACCCGGCGATCTTAAACGCCATCTCGCTGGAGTCCACATCGTGGTAGGAGCCGTCGATGAGCTCCACGCTCAAGTCGATGATGGGGTAGCCGGCCAGCACCCCGCTCTCCATGGCATCCTTGATTCCCGCCTCCACGGAGCTGATGTACTCCCGGGGGATGGAGCCGCCCCGGATCTTGTCCTCGAAGACGAACCCGGTACCCGGCTCTCCGGGGGTGAGGTTGATGACCACGTGGCCGTACTGGCCTCGACCCCCGGTCTGCCGGATGAACTTTCCTTCCACCTTCTGCACCGGCTTCCGGACCGTCTCCCGGTACGCCACTTGCGGGCGACCGATGTTGGCCTCCACGCTGAACTCGCGCTTCAGGCGGTCCACGATGATCTCCAGGTGGAGCTCTCCCATCCCCTGAATGATGGTCTGGCCCGTCTCGTCGTCCGTATGCACCCGGAAGGTTGGATCCTCGTCGGCCAACTTCTGGAGTCCCTCGCCCAGCTTGTCCTGGTCCGCCTTCGTCTTGGGCTCGATGGCCACGGAGATCACCGGCTCCGGGAAGTTCATGGCCTCCAGGATGATGGGGTGATCCAGATCACAGAGGGTGTCGCCGGTCTTCACGTCCTTGAGCCCGATGGCGGCGGCGATGTCGCCGGCGTAGACCTCCTCCCGCTCCTCCCGCTTGTTGGCGTGCATCTGAAGGAGGCGGCCCACCCGCTCCTTCCGGTCACGGGAGGCGTTGAGGATGTGGCTCCCCGCAGGGATGGAACCGGAGTAGACCCGAAAGAACGTCAGCTTACCCACGTAGGGGTCGCTGGCGATCTTGAAGGCCAGCGCGGCGAAGGGGGCGTCGTCATCGGGAGAGCGCCTCTCCACCTGGCTCTCGTCGCCGAGGACGTGACCTTCGATGGCAGGCACGTCCACCGGCGAGGGAAGATAGTCGATGACCCCGTTCAGGAGGAGCTGAACCCCTTTGTTCTTGAACGCCGAGCCACAGAAGACGGGGAAGAGAGACCCGTCCACCGTGGCGGCCCGGATGGCCTGCCGGATCTCCTCCTCGGTGAGCTCCTCACCCCCCAGGTACTTCTCCAGGATCTCGTCGTCGTGCTCCACCGCAGCCTCCACGAGAGCGTGGCGGAGCTCCGCCACCTTCTCCTGGTACTCGGCGGGTACGTCCTCCCGGGAAAAGCTGGAACCCAGGTCGTCTTCGTAGATGTAGGCCTTTTGCTCCAGGACGTCGATGACGCCTGCGAAGTCCTCCCCCTCCCCCACCGGAAACTGGACCGGATGCGCGTTGGCCTTGAGGCGGTCCCGCATCATCTCCACCACACGCTCGAAATCGGCGCCCACGCGGTCCATCTTGTTCACGAAGGCGATGCGGGGCACGGAGTAGCGATCCGCCTGCCGCCAGACGGTCTCGGACTGGGGCTCCACTCCCGCCACGGCACAGAAGACGGCCACCGAGCCGTCCAGGACCCGGAGGGAACGCTCCACCTCGGCGGTGAAGTCCACGTGGCCGGGGGTGTCGATGATGTTGATCCGGTACTCGGTGCCCAGGCGCTCCCAGGAGCATGTGGTGGCAGCGGAGGTAATGGTGATCCCCCGCTCCTGCTCCTGTTCCATCCAGTCCATGGTGGCGGAGCCCTCGTGCACCTCTCCCATCCGGTGGAGGCGACCGGTGTAGAACAAAATCCGCTCCGTGGTCGTGGTCTTCCCGGCATCGATGTGCGCCATGATGCCGATGTTCCGGAGCTGTGGGAGTGGTGTTTTCCTGGGCATCGATCTATTCCAGCGTCGTGGGTCCTTGTAACCGTCCTCCCCATTCGGGGAGCGTCTCCAAACAAATGCGCAGCGGCGGTGGAGCGAGAAGCGCGGGTGCCTTCGGCCGTCGGTAGCCCACCGGGCCGAAACCGCTCGCGCTCCTGCCGGGACTCGAGTCCCGGCGGCTCCGGCGCCTCTGCGCGCCGGGAGCTCCCAGTGAGGAGCCCCCCTTAGAGACCGGTGTGAGCGGAGAGCTTACCAGCGATAGTGGGCGAATGCCTTGTTCGCTTCAGCCATCCGATGCGTTTCGTCCTTTTTCTTGACTGTGGCTCCTTCATTCCGACTTGCCGCCATGAGCTCCTGGGCCAGCCGTTCGGCCATGGACCTCTCATTCCGCTTCCGGGCGAAGGAGATGAGCCACTTCACCGCCAGTGCGTTCCGCCGTTCCGGTCGGACCTCCACCGGCACCTGGTACGTGGCCCCTCCCACTCGACGGCTCTTCACCTCCACCGCCGGCTTGGCGTTGTTCAGCGCCTGGGTGAAGACGGTGAGCCCATCCTGCCCGGAACGCTCCTCAACCAGATCGACGGCCTGATAGAAGATCTTCTCCGCCGTGGCCTTCCGGCCGCCCATCATCAGATTGTTGATGAACTTGTGGACCAGCAGGGACTCGAACCGCGAGTCCCCCGGGATCTCCCGAACTTCCGCCCTGGATCGACGACTCATCTCTTCTTCGCCCCCTACCTGGGCCGCTTGGCGCCGTACTTGGAACGCCCCTGTCGGCGATCGCTGACCCCGGACGCATCCAGGGTCCCCCGAACCGTGTGGTATCGGACTCCGGGGAGGTCCTTCACACGACCGCCCCTGATGAGGACGATGGAGTGCTCCTGCAGGTTGTGACCCTCACCCGGGATGTACGAGGTGACCTCGAAGCCGTTGGTGAGCCGGACCCTGGCCACCTTCCGGAGAGCCGAGTTCGGCTTCTTCGGTGTGGTGGTATAGACCCGGGTGCAAACCCCCCGCTTTTGCGGGTTGCCCTGAAGAGCCGGGGACTTTCCCTTCTTCTTTACCTGCTTCCGGCCCTTCCGGACGAGCTGGCTGATGGTCGGCATGGCACCTCAATTCCCTCGGGTGAAAAAACCGCGTAACGCGTCCGGTCTAGAGGGAGGCGTTGGCGCGGGTTTCGCCGTCGGCGGAGCCGACGTACGATCACTCTCCTACAGAGACTGAGAAAACTATGGTTCCCCCATCGGGGTGTCAACGGTCCCGAAGGAAGATCCCATCCCCATTTCCTACCCCTTCCCAGGCCCCTGTCATCGCCCACGTTCCTACCGCATACGGGCGAGCCTTGTAAGGTAATGGAGCGCGCCCACCGGGAGAAGCCCTACTTTTGCGAAGCCACCGGGGCCCCAGGGAGCCGCTCTCCGGGCTGGTT
>SKZC01000332.1 GCA_007127575.1 Gemmatimonadota bacterium | reverse complement strand
CCGCTCCAGCGTCGTTGCTCCTCCTCGACGTAGCGCTGCTATGCCTCGTCGTCGCGCCTACCTGGAGCGGCGCTCCGACGCTCTCGGTGTCAACACGGACTTCCGCAACGAGGTACTAGCAGGCCGGGCGGACTCCCGCAACAAGGTACTAGGGCCAGGCCCGGAGCGGGGTTCGGCAGGAGGGCCAGTCCTGGGGCTGACCCGTCTCTTCCGCTGCCGGAAGGCTTCGGCGGTCGCGGGCCATGAGCTCGGGCTCCTCCGACGCCAGGTAGGTGAGCATGGCGGTGAGGATGGCGTTGGAGCGGACCTCGCCCCACACGATCTTGTCGAAGGTGTCCCGGTTCGTGTGCCAGGTGTAGTCCCGGTAATCCCATTCGTGGGAGCCCAGACGGAACGACGGCGTCCCATGGCAGACGAAGGAGGCGTGGTCGCTCCGTCCGTCATCGGGAAGGCCCGGGATGACCAGGGAGATCTCCTCCGTCAGCTCCTGGGGGAGTTGGGAGAGCCACCGGGAGAAGTACTCCCCCGCCTTCAGAAAGCCCTGCATGTCGATCTCGGTGATGCGGCCGGTTCCGTTGTCCTGATTCATGACCAGGTGGAGGCCGTCCAGGATGTCGGGGTTGTCCTCGGCGTAGGCCGCCGAGCCGTTGAGCCCCTGCTCCTCCCCTCCCCAGTGGCCCACCAGGATCGTCCGTCGAGGGTTGGGGAGCACCTCGCTCAGGATCCGCATGGTCTCCATCATCACGATGGTTCCGGTTCCGTTGTCGGTGGCCCCGGTGGCGCCGTCCCAGGTGTCCAGGTGCGCCGAGAGGAGGATGTACTCGTCAGGGCGCTCCGACCCCTCGATGCGTCCGATGGTGTTGTAGGTGGGCACCTCTCCCTGGAACTCGGCGTCGGCGTCCAGCCGGATCACCGGATCCTGCGCATTCTCGTGGAGTCGGTACAGGAGCCCGTAGTCTTCACAGGAGAAGACCGCGGAGGGGACGTTCTGCGTTCCTCCCGAGAAGACCCGTATGGTCCCCCATCCCTCGGACCAGTTCGTGGTCAGGACGCCCAGCGCTCCAGCCTCCTCCAGCGCCTGGGGGATCTGCGCCGGATGCATCCCGGCGGCCAGGATCCTCTGGGTCCACGCCTGCGCGGCCTGATCCCGCTCCTCCTGCATTCGCTCCACCGTTGCGCTCCGAGCGTTCTCCTCCCAGTACCGATCCGGGCGGCAGGAGGGCTGGGGGAAGGAGGTGAGGACGAACCGGCCCTCCACCTCCTGGCTCAGCCACTGCTGGAACTCCTGCGGATTCTCCGCCTCCGGGAGGGCCACCACGGGTCCCTCCGCCCACCCTTCGGTCCCGGGGCTCCAGGCCAGGATCATCCCTTCCAGGCTCTGGACCCGGGGCTCCACCAGGTCCACATGGGTGTGACCCCGTTCCCAGGCGAGCCAGGTTCCGTACTGTTCGTTTTCGGCCCCCAGCCCCCAGCCCCGGTAGGTCTCCACGATCCAGTCGTGGGCCCTCTGGAGCCCGGGACTTCCGGTGAGCCTGGGGCCGATCTCATCCATGAGGACCTGCCCCAGCTCGTAGATCTGCGAACCGTCGGTGCCCTCCTCCCAGATGGCCTCCAACACGGGGTCGTCCGTGGCGAAGGTCTGGGCCGGGGTCGGAGCCGGAGTGGTGAGGAGGGCGGCCCCCAGAAGGAAGGGGAGGATTCGTGTGGTCATGCTCATTCTCCATCGGGGTCTGGAACCGGTGATCCCGGAAAAGAGTGGAAAGGACGGGGTCGTGTCCAGTGGCTCAGGGCGGGGCTTCCAGAACGGTGATCCGGACCCGGGCCGTTCCCGGACCCAGGAGGCCCAGCTCCCGGGCCCCTCTCCGGGAGACGTCGATGACGCGGCCTCGGACGAAGGGACCCCGGTCATTCACCCGGAGCTGCACCTCACGTCGGTTCTCCAGGTTGCGCACTCGGACTCGGGTGCCGAAGGGAAGGGTCGGGTGGGCGGCGGTGAGGGCCTCCATGTCGTAGGTCTCCCCCGACGCCGTGGTTCGTCCGTGGAAGGGCTCCCCGTACCAGGAGGCCACGCCCTCTTCCTCCCAACCCGGCTCCACCACCTCCGGCGGGAGCGGCACTCCCACGGTGGCGCAGGCCGCCAGGGCGAGAACGGGTGTGAAGTAAAGGAGGCGCCTCATACCGGGGAAAGGTGAAGGCTTCCGCGACGAAGCGTCAATCACCCAGCGGGGCCCCACGTCCCTACGGTACCTATCAGGCCCTGAACCCTGCTATCATCGATTCATGGACACCCACATCCGCGTCCTCGGGGCCCGTCAGCACAACCTCCAGGACATCGACGTGGCTCTCCCCCGCAGGGCCCTCACCGTCATCACCGGGCCGTCGGGGTCGGGGAAGTCGTCCCTGGCCCTGGACACCATCTTCGCCGAGGGACAGCGACGCTACGTGGAGTCTCTTTCCACCTATGCAAAGCAGTTTCTGGAGCGGATGGAGAAGCCCGATGTGGACCGGGTGGAGGGTATGTCCCCTGCCGTGGCCATCGAGCAGAAGAATCCCACGAAGACGAGCCGGTCCACCGTGGGCACGGCCACCGAAGTGCACGACTACCTCCGTCTCCTCTGGGCCCGGGTGGGGCGCACCCACTGTCCGGACTGCGGGGAGGAGGTGCGCCCCGACACGGTGAGCCAGGTGGTGGATCGGGTCCTGGCCCTTCCGGAGAGGACCCGGTTCATGGTGGCCTTTCCTCTCCGCATCAGCGAGGAGACCTCCCACACCCTCATCGTGGAAAACCTCCTGGCCATGGGGATGGTCCGGGTGCTGGCCGACGGGGAGATGGTGGATCTGGGAGCGCCCGGTGCCTCGGACCCCGACTCGTTGGGGCTGGATCTCACCCAGGTGGGGGAGCGACTGGTGGTGGTGGATCGGCTTCGGGTGGGAGGAGATGGGATGGCCGACCGCCTGGCGGACTCCGTGGGCACCGCGTTCGCCGAGGGGGAGGGGGAGTGCGTGGTGGTCCTGGCCGATGGGGGTGCATCGGGAGGGGCCGGAGGGCGCCTGGAGTTCACCGAACACCGCCGCTGCCCCCGGCACCCGGAGCGAAGCTTTCCCGAGCCCACCCCCCAACTCTTCTCCTTCAACAGCCCCTACGGATCCTGTCCCCTCTGCACCGGGTTCGGGGCGACCCTGGAGTACGACGAAGGGCTCATCGTCCCGGACCCCACGAAGTCTGTGGAGGAAGGGGCCGTGGATCCCTGGTCCAAGCCCCGGTACAAGCGGGAGCGGGCGAAGCTTCGGGCGTTCGCCGAGGCACGGGACGTCTCCGTGCACGCGCCGTGGCTGGAGCTGCCCGACGACTTCCGCCATGCGGTGATTCATGGGAGCGAGGGGGGAAAAGGTCGCTTGGAGAACCGACGCTTCCAGGGAGTCGTTCCCTTTCTGGTTTCCAGGGAAAAGAAGCGGTACAAGCGCTACATCCGGGTCTTCCTGCGGCAGTACCAGACCCCCACCCCCTGCCGGGAGTGCGGCGGGACTCGCCTCCAGCCCGATGCGCTCCAGGTCCTGGTAGGAGGTCGGAACATCGCTGAGGTGAGCGAGCTCCCTCTGGAGCGTCTCCAGGAGTGGCTGGGTTCGCTGGAGCTGGCGGGAGCCGACGCGGAGATCGCCGAAACCATCCTCCGGG
>SKZC01000462.1 GCA_007127575.1 Gemmatimonadota bacterium | reverse complement strand
TCCGTGTTGACACCGAGAGCGTCGGAGCGCCGCTCCAGGTAGGCGCGACGACGAGGCATAGCAGCGCTACGTCGAGGAGGAGCAACGACGCTGGAGCGGATGCGGCGGCGCTCGAATGTACCCGGACTTCCGCAACGAGGTACTAGTGTCCCGAGTGGAGCAGACCTACTGAAGAGCTCACCCCGAGCGTTTGCATTCATACCAGGAGCTACCCATGTCCCATCTGTTTCGAGCATCCTTCATCCTCGCAGCGGCCCTCGCCCTGGCCGTTCCCGTGTTCGCGCAGGAGGGCCCGCTCACCCAAGCGGGATCCGACACGGTCACGGCTGCCGCTCCCTCTGCCGAGGTGGTCCCGAACTCGGGTCCGACCCTTGCCAGTCTGGACTTCGCCGTGCCTGCCCCTCGGATGGCGTTTGACGCCCCTTCGGCCTTCGCGGTCCAACCCAACCGCCAGAACGTCGCGCTCATGGTCGTGGGTGGAGCGGGGCTTCTCGTAGGCGCCGTCATCGGGGGCGATGAAGGCACCATCATCATGATCGCCGGTGGGGGCATCGGCCTCCTCGGGCTGTGGCGATATCTCCGTTGACGATGCGTCGCCCTGGGGTCTGGGACCCGGTCCCAGGGCGGTGCAGGGCTCTCTCAGGAGGCGGCTCCGATGCAGGTAGAGCTTCAGCAGAAGAACGAACTGCTCATCGCCGGACTGTCCGGCGATTGGAAGCTCGACAGCCCGATGCCGCGCTTCGATCGACTCCTGGAAGAGCAGCCGCTGGAGCCCACCGCCCGCGCCGTGGGGTTCGAGACCTCGGGGCTGGGCGCATGGGACAGCAGTCTCCTGACCTTTCTGCGGCAGGGGGTGATCTACTGCGACACCCACGGCCTCGAGTTCAGGGAAGAAGGCCTGCCGGAGAACATTACCCGACTCCTCAAGCTCGCCCAGGCCGTCCCCGAACAGGAGATGGAACAAGCCACGGCAGGGGGTTCCGTCTTCAGCGCCACCGGGACCCGGGGCGTTGCCGCCTGGGACGGCCTCGTGGCGGCCATCGCCTTCCTGGGCGAGGTCACCCACAGCTTCCTCCGCCTGATCCTATTCCGGCTGAGGATGCGGTGGCGGGACTTCTGGGTCGTCGTGCAAGCGAACAGCTCGGGCGCGCTCCCCATCGTGACCCTCATCGCCTTTCTGGTCGGAATGATCATTTCCTTTCTTGGGGCGGTCGTTCTGCGCCGGTTCGGGGCGGGCTACTTCGTGTCGTACCTGGTGGGCTACGGGATGCTCAGGGAGATGGCATCCCTCATGACGGGCATCATCATGGCCGGCCGGACCGGGGCCGCCTTCGCGGCGGAGCTGGGCAGCATGAAGATCACGGAAGAGATCGACGCCTACCGGACCCTGGGGATCTCTCCGGTCGACCATCTGGTGGTGCCACGGGTCCTGGGGATCCTGGTGACCATGCCCCTCCTGACCATCTACGCCGGATTCGTGGGAATCCTGGGAGGGATGGTGGTGGCGATCATGGTGCTGGATCTGAGCGTCACCCAGTTCACCGGCGGGCTCCTGCATGCGGTCACCCTCTCCGACGCGCTCCTGGGCGTCTTCAAAGGGACCGTCTTCGGCTTCATCATCGGCCTGGCCGGGTGCATGAAGGGAATGCAGACCGGAGGAGACGCCAGCGCGGTAGGGAAGGCCGCCACCTCCGCCGTGGTTCTGGGAATCACGCTCATCATCGCGGCGAACGCCGTCATCGATTGGCTCGCCGTCCTGCTGAATATCTGATGAACGTCCATGTTGCGAGGGAACGGGAGGGGATCGCGAGGGCGCGGGAAGAGAACGGCGCATCTCCCATCGAGGTGCGGGGACTCACCATGCGGTACGGTCCCCACGTCGTGATGGAGGATCTGAACTTTCAAGTTCTCCGAGGAGAGATCTTCGTGATCATGGGCGGGAGCGGCAGCGGGAAGAGCACCCTCCTGAAGCATCTCATCGGACTCAACGCGCCTGCGGAAGGATCCATCCTGTTCGAAGGGGAGGACTTCCTCGAGGCCGATGAGAAAACCCGGAAGGGAATCCTCCGACGGATGGGAGTTCTCTTTCAGAACGGCGCCCTCTGGAGCGGTCTGACCCTGGCCGAGAACGTGGCCCTCCCGCTGGAGGAGTATACGGAGCTGGACGCCCGATCCATCGGCGAGGTGGTCTCGCTCAAGCTGGCCCTGGTGGGCCTCCGCGGGTTCGAGGCCTTCTATCCAGCCGAGATCAGCGGCGGAATGCGGAAGCGGGCGGCGCTGGCACGGGCCACGGCCTTGGACCCGGAGGTCCTCTTCTTCGACGAACCCTCCTCCGGTCTGGACCCCATCACGGCCAGCCGGCTGGACGATCTCATCCTGCAGCTCCGGGACAGCTTCGGCACCACCATCGTCGTGGTGAGTCACGACCTGGACAGCATCTTCAAGATCGCGGACCGGGCGCTCTTCCTGGACATCAAGGAAAAAACCATGACGGCGGTGGGAACGCCCGAGGTGTTGCGGGACAGCCCTCCCAGCGACGAGGTCCGCCGGTTCATGACGCGGAGCAGCGCCAGCGGTGCAGCGGAGATCTCCGGCGCTTCCCAAGAGCATACCCCCCGAACAGGGAGTGGTAACCCATGAGCGTCCGAGCCAACCCCACCGCCATCGGAGTGTTCATGATCGGCGCCATGGCCCTCACCGTTCTGGGCGTAGTCACCCTGGCGTCCAGGGCCTGGTTCGGAGACCGGCCCACCTTCATCAGCTTCTTCCCGGAGTCCGTGAACGGGCTGGAGCGGGGCGCCGCGGTGAAGTTCCAGGGTGTGCCGGTGGGCACCGTGTCGGAGCTCCTGATCCAGATCGACCAGGTGGACAAAACGTTTCTGGTCCCGGTGGAATACGAGATCGACCTCAGACGGCTCACCACGGAGGTCGGGGACTTCCTACAACTGGACGACCAGGAGGTCCTGCAGCGGCAGATTGCCGATGGACTTCGGGCCCAGCTCCAGATGGAAAGCCTCGTCACCGGAATCCTCTACATCGAACTCACGTACCGCCCCGACACGGGTCCACCCACGCGAGTGGCGAGCCAGGTCGGTCATCCGGAAATCCCGACTGTTCCGTCCCTCCTCGCCGTCTTCGGGACGGAAGCCGGGAGCCTGTCGGCCGATGTGTTCGAGATCCTCTTCCGGGTGAACGAGATGTTGGAAGAGGTGGATATGCAGGGTCTCAACACGGCGGTGGTGGCGTCGGCCCAGGCGGTAGAGCGGCTGGTGGGATCCCCGGAGCTGCAGGCCGCCATCGACGAGATCCCAGGGATGTCCGCTCAGTTCAGCCGTACGCTCACCGAGTTCGAGGAGCTGGGCGACCGACTGAGCGAGGCCATCGGCCCCTTGCAGACCGGGATGGAAGAAACCCTGAGTGAGACCACCCTGACTCTACAGGCCGCGAGGAAAACCATCGAAGAGACCCAGGGGCTCATGACGACGGACTCGGGGATCGGGTACGGGATGGAGCAGACGCTCATCAGCCTCAAGGAGGCGGCAGAAGCGCTCCGCACCCTTGTGATCACCCTCGAGCGCAACCCCGACATGCTGATCCGCGGGACCAACCCGCCCAGGAGGTAGCGTCATGCCAATCCTGACCCGGAACCGTGCGGCTCGTCTCTTCCTACTCGGCACCCTTC
>SKZC01000254.1 GCA_007127575.1 Gemmatimonadota bacterium | reverse complement strand
GGCGACGACCGATAGCGCCGGAACGCTCACTTTCGGTGACCGGGAGTCCGCCGCACGTCCATGCTGGGACGTGCGGCGGGCTCTTTTTACGTATCTGTTTCCTTTCATCCTGGACGGGTCATGACGGATCGAACGTTTCTTGAACCGGAGAGCGTCGGAATTTCAGGGACACGAGCAGAGGAGGTCACCGGGGGGCGGTGGGAGGGACCTGCGGATTTCGTCATCTTCGGGGTCGCTCCAGTAGACGAAGCGGGACCGGAGGAACTGGGCTTCCTGGCGAATCGACGATATCTCCACCGCGCTCGCCATTCCCATGCCGGCGGCTTCCTGGTCTCCGATGCCCTGGCTTCGGAGCTGGACGGACCGGAGCGCCCCCTCCTCCGGTGTGAGGATCCGCACGACGCTCTCCGCCACCTGCTGGAGACCCTCTTTCCGGACGCCTCCGCAGCGCCGGCGATCCACCACACGGCAGTGTTGGGTCGGGGCGTAAAGCTGGGCGAGAACGTGAGCGTCGGTCCCTACGCGGTTCTGGAGGAGGGGGTGGAAGTGGGAGACGGGTGTCGGATCGGGAGTCACTGCGTTCTCGGGAGAGGGGCTCGGCTGGGCCCGGAATGCCTCCTTCACCCTCACGTGGTCCTCTACCCCGAGGTCCGGTTGGGTAAGCGGGTCATCGTTCACGCGGGAGCTCGGTTGGGAGTGGACGGGTTCGGGTACGTGCTGGAGGATGGGGTTCACCAGAAGGTCCCTCAGGTGGGGGCGTGTCGGATCGACGACGACGTGGAGATCGGTGCCAACAGTTGCGTGGATCGGGGATCCATAGGCACCACGCAGGTGGGGCCGGGCACCAAGATGGACAATCTGGTTCACCTGGGACACAATGTGCGCGTGGGCTCAGGGTCCATCCTCGTCGCCCAGGTAGGGGTGGCGGGCTCCACTCGGATCGGCGAAGGTGTCATGGTGGGAGGCCAGGCGGGTCTCGGCGGACATATCGAGGTGGGGAGCGGTGCCCGGATCGGGGCCCAGGCCGGCGTCATCAGCGATGTAGAGGCTGGAGAGACCCTTTCCGGCTACCCGGCCCGAGATCATCGCCAGTACCTCAGGGGAATGGCCGGCGTACTTCGCCTCCCCCACCTCTTCCGACGGGTACGGGCGCTGGAAGCTCGTATTGGAGCCGGAGAGGCCGGGGCCGAACCCGAAGAAGATCGAGGACCGGGGAAGGAAGAGGCCGGAGACGAAAAGCAGCCTTGAGTTGAGGAGAGAGCGTTCGGCGGTTCACAAGCCGATGTTACATTTCCCCGCTGAACCGGCCCCGTCTACATGGGCCCGTGTGCACCGCACTCTCCGTCGGTGAGGGTGTGATGATGGGAGGAGGGTAGGGAGGAGGTCATGAGCGACGCCGTGCAGCGCACTGTGGCGGAAGAAGCGACCCTGGAGGGTCGGGGTGTCCACTCCGGAGCGGACTCCACCCTGGTATTCCGACCGGCCGCACCCAACTCGGGAGTTCGCTTCCGGCGAACCGACCTTGAGGGTTCGCCGGTGATCCCCGCGGACCTCACCCATGTGGTGGGGACGGACCTGGGGACAACGCTGGGGAAGGGGGACGTGACGGTCATGACGGTGGAGCACGTTCTGGCCGCCCTCACCGCCATGGGTGTTACCAACGTTCAGGTGGATCTGTCCGGACCGGAGCCTCCCATCCGGGATGGTAGCTTCCGAGACTTTTTAGACGCCCTGGACTCGGCAGGGATCGTGGAGCAGGACGCGCCAGCCGCCGTGATGGAGGTGAGGGAACCCACCCAGGTGAAGGGGGACCAGGGAGAGCGGTACACGCTTCTCCCCGATGAGGACCTGCGCATCTCCGCCACCATCGATTTCGACCATCCGGCTATTGGCCGACAGTTCGGAACGTTCGCAGTGGATCGCTCCACCTTCGCCCGGGAGATCGGCCCTGCCCGAACGTTCGGTTTTCGGGCGGAGGCCGAGGCTCTGAAGGAGCGAGGTCTAGCTCGAGGGGCCTCTCTGGAGAACACCATCGTCCTGGACGAGGCCGGCATCCTCAATGACGGCCTGCGCTTCCCCGATGAGTTCCTGCGGCACAAGGTGGGGGACCTGGTGGGGGATCTGGCCCTTCTGGGCGCCCGTCTCAAGGGACATCTGGTGGTAGAGCGGCCCAGCCATCGAGGGAATGTGGCCCTGGCCCGCGCGTTGGACGAGGCGCACCGCCGCAGCACGAACCGAGCGCCCATCGTGGACGTCCAGAAAATCCTGGAGTACCTCCCCCACCGGTATCCCATGCTCTTGGTGGATCGGGTGGTGGATTTCCAGGAGGGAAAGCGGATCGTAGGGATCAAGAACGTGACGATCAACGAGCCGTTCTTCCAGGGACACTATCCTGGCCACCCCATCATGCCGGGTGTGCTCATCATCGAGGCCATGGCCCAGGTCGGCGGCCTTCTCCTCATGGACACCATCGACAACCCAGAGGACAAAGTCGTTTACTTCATGTCCCTGAACAACGTGAAATGGCGCCGTCCCGTCACTCCAGGTGACCAGTTGGTCTTCGAGTTGGAACTGGTTCAGCTTCGGCGCCAGATCTGCAAGATGAGGGGGGAAGGCTTCGTGGACGGAAATCTCGTGGCGGAGGCGGACCTCATGGCCCGGATCGTGGATCGATGAAAGGGGTGGGAGCCGGGCCCGCCGGTGGAGCCGAAACCCGGGTCCATCCGTCCGCCATCGTCCATCCCACGGCAGAGCTGGATCTGGGGGTGGAGGTGGGTCCGTGGACCCAGGTGGGTCCCAAGGTCCAGGTGGGAGCGGGGACGATTCTGGGGTCCAGCGTCTTGGTGGACCGGAATACCGTCATCGGATCGGAGTGCCGGATCTACAAGGGAGCGGTGCTGGGAACAGACCCTCAGGACCTCAAGTTCGAGGGGGAAGACACCGAGCTTCATATCGGATCCCGCACCACGATCCGGGAGTTCGCCACGCTCAACCGGGGAACAGCCGCTTTGGGCCGGACGGAGGTGGGAGACGACTGTCTGCTCATGGCGTACACTCACGTGGCCCACGACTGCGTCCTGGGCGACCATGTCATCCTCTCCAATGCCGTGAACATGGCGGGGCACGTTGAGATCGACGACTGGGTGATCGTAGGGGGAGTCACGCCCATCCACCAGTTCGTACGAGTGGGTCGTCACGCCTTCGTGGGTGGCGGATCCAGAATCTCGCAGGACGTTCCCCCATACTGCCGTGTGGCCGGTAGCCCAGCGAAGCTGTATGGACTGAACTCCGTGGGCCTGGAGAGGCGGGGATTCCCAGGGGAAGTGCGCTCTGCATTGAAGAAGGCGTACCGGATTCTGTTTCAGTCCAACCTCAACCTTTCCCAGGGCTTGGCCCGGGCCAGGGAAGACCTGGGGGAGACGGAGGAGGTCCGCCACTTCCTGGACTTCATCAGTGGCAGCGAACGAGGGGTCACCACCTGATGGGAAACAGAACCGAACGAGACTCCCTCCGACTGGGAGTGGCAGGAGTCGGGAGCCTGGGATTTCACCACGCCCGAATCCTTCGGGATCTGGACGGTGTGAAGATGGCCGGCTTTTTCGATCCCGACGAAGCCCGGGCCCGGGAGGTGGAGGGAGAGCTCTCCGTCCCATCCCATGCGTCCCTGGAGTCGCTTCTGCAAGAGGTGGACG
>SKZC01000187.1 GCA_007127575.1 Gemmatimonadota bacterium | reverse complement strand
GGTCCTCGAAGGCGACGTGCCGGTTGCTCAGGACGTCGTCCATCTTCACTCCCGTGTAGAAGGACTTGAACCGTTGGGGGTCCGTGCAGCGGTGCTCGGATCTCCGCTGATCTCCTCAGCCAGGTACGAGGAGCTGAGTAGGAAGTGCTAGGGAGAGTCCTGGCGCCGACTTTCCAGTTCCAGGGTGTACACGGCATCGCCCATCTGTGAGTCATCTCCGTCACCCGCCACGGCCGAGATATGGAGGAGGGCGGTTCCCGATCCCGTTTCGGGGGCGGTCCACTGGAGGGACCAGCGCGCTGCCGCGTTCTCCACAGGTTCGGTTCCGGAGACGGTGTGATGGGCGAACTCCACCTCCCGGTCCACCAGGATGGCCACCCGCCCTTCGTCCGGGTCCGGAAGACCGAGGGCTCCGGCCTGCGCCTCCCCATCCCGGGTACGGACGGCGAGTTGAAAGCCTGCCACAACCAGCTCCGGATGGCGGAGCGAAATCCCCAGCTCGTAATCGACGCCCGGTTCATACTCCTCAGGGAATCCGGACACCTGAAGCCGTCCCACGCCGTCGTTTTCCGTTCCGTCCCAGTGACAGGCGAAGCACGAGTCCTCGCCGAACCCCCCGGTCACCCGTGCGGGCGGGCCGTCTCGAAAGGCGGGGTGGTCTCCGGTGGGACTACTGCCGGTGGGTGTGGCGGAGGCGGTGAGGAGGTGCGGGAGCCTCTCGTCTTCCATGCCCACCCCACCGGCACCCCAGCATACCAGAGCCAAGGCGCCGGTGAGATGGACGACCACCCGGGGAAGGTGCGGTCGGTTCACGGCGTGGCGCGGTTCGTCAGCGCCCGACCGATGAAGTTGGCGTCGGTGCCGAACCACATGGCGGCCCGCTCGGCGTCGAAATACATGTGCCGGATGTTGTGGCTCACCTCGTGGACGGCGACGAACTCTTCGGCGCCGGTATCGAAGGCGGTGAGCCTCTTCTCCGGGCCGGTCTGCGTGATCCAGAGCACACCCTGATCGTCCTTCGTGATGGCGTAGGGGCGGGCGTCCCTTCCCCCGGGCATGTCGAATTCCGTGACCTCGCCGCTTTCGATGTGAACGCGACCCAGCTTTCCGTGGGGCTCGTCGACGTACCAGGCATACCCGTCGCCCGTCAGCTCCAGCCGGCGGCTGCGAGACTCTGCGCTCGCCTTCTTGTAACGGGTCACCTCCAGGGATTCGGGGTGGATCCTCACGATCTCGTCCGCCCCGAAGAGGGAGACCCAAGGATGCCCCTCCTCATCCATCACGATCCCGTAGGGCCGGGCTCGATCGGACTCGTGGGGTGTGAGGAGACGCACCTCGCCGGAGGCCATGTCCAGGTGCCCCAACCGGTTGGACTGCTGGGAAGTGAACCAGATTCCCCCCTGGCCGTCGAACACCATGGTGTGGGGGTCACGGGCCTCCCCCGTGGGGAAGACGGTGAGCTCCCCGGTCTCCGGGTGGACCCGTACGATGGTGCCGTTCCGGTTCCCTGCATACCACCCGTACCCCTCCTCGTCCACGATGACGGTGTGCGGGTTCGCTCCATCCTCGATCTCGTACTGACGGAAGGATTCATCGGCGGGATCGAAGCGCGCGACGTAGTTACCCGCCTGGCCCACGAACCACACCGTGCCGTCAGGTGACACGGCCGGGTCCCGGGTGCGGCCGCCCCACTCCACGGCCCACTCCTTGAGCTCGTCCACCCCTCCGGGCGGATCCTGCCCGGAGAGGGGCTCCGGGGAGATCGGCGGGAGGGTGAGGACGGCGGCCACTGCGGTACCGAAAAGTGCGGTCAGGCGCATGGAGGGCCTCCTGTGGCTGAGGGTGACGCCTGGGGGGGGCACGATCGCTTCCATCAGGCAGGTATGTGCGTACCAGCGAAGTCTCCGGTAGGGTCCCTAGCGACCCAGGTGCCGGAGAGTCCTTCGCTCAGCCTCCCGGGTGGATCCCTGATCGGGTCGCCGTTCCCCTCCCGAACCATTTCAACGATGGGTACATCGCCGGATTCAACGCCACCTCCGCATCCTGTGGTCGTTCCGTAGCGGGCAACCGTCCATCGAGCCACAGGAGGCACCCATGACAAAGCGATTTTTCGCCGCCGGCGCCCTGCTGGCATTCCTCGCCGGAGGGGCGTGGACCAGTAGCGCGCTGGTAAACGCGCCGGAAGAGGATCTGGAGTGGAGCCTGAACATGACGGCCATCGAAGCTTGTAGCTGCCCCATGTTTTGCCAGTGCTACTTCAACACCGAACCTGCGGGTCATCAGCACGATCACGGTGAGGCGGAGCACTACTGCCGGTTTAACATCGCCTGGCAGGTGAACCAGGGTCACCACGGCGCCACCGACCTCGCCGGCGCCCGCTTCTGGATGGCCGGGGATCTGGGGTCGGGCTGGGAGGATGGGGTCATGGATTGGTCCGTCATCCACTTCGACCCGGGGGTAAGCCCGGAGCAACGGGACGGGATCCTGGAGATCGTGCGCCCCCTCTTCCCGGTGGAATGGGCCACCTTCGAGGTCGGCGAGGAGCTGCCCATCGAGTGGAGGGCCGACGGCGGCAGGGCCGTGGCGACGTTGGATGGAGGCCGGGCCGCTGAAGTCCGTCTCCAGTCCGTAGCCCAGCGTATGTCCGATGCTCCCGTCCTTCTGGACAATGTCCAGTACTGGGGCGCCCCCCGACACGACGGCTTCGTGCTCATGCCCAACGAGGTGGAGGCCTACCGGCTAGGGCCCAACGCCTTCGAGTACCAGGGCACGAACGGATTCATGATCACCGTGGACATCAACTCCAATGACGTGACGGGGCCGTGAACGAAGCGGAGGGATGGAGCATGAGATGGAAGAGCACGGTAGGAGCGGTGATCCTGGCCGGTGGGGCCGCGCTGGCGTTCGGGAGTCTGGCCTGGTCCCCCGCCCTCTTCCCCTCCGGCGACGGGCCCGCCTACATCGGCGAGCCCGTCGCCGCGGCTCCTCAGGTCGAGTTCGAGACGATTCGCGGGACCCGCGAGTCGCTGGCGGATTACCGGGGCCAGGTCGTGCTGTTGAACATCTGGGGCACCTGGTGCCCACCATGCGTGCGCGAGATACCGCACCTGGTAGAGGTGCAGGAGGTTATCGGACCCCGGGGAGGAACCGTCATCGGGCTCGCGGTGGAGTCGGGCTCCGCAGGGGACATCCAGCGGTTCTGGACGGAGCGGCTGGAGCTGGAGCCGGCCTATCCCCTCTGGATGGGGAGGAACCGGGACGCGCAGCGACACTTCGAGGCCTTCGGCCTCCCCAACACCCTGATCATCGACCGGGACGGCTTGATCCGTGCGCGCTTCCTCGGCATGGTGACTCGGGAGCTGCTCCTGGAGGAGGTGGAGCCGTACCTATAGAGGACTTGGAGCACTCCCGGACGCCCTGGAGAGAAGGGAGGCTCGGCCTCCTCCCTCAGCCTCCCGCCCCCTCCTCCCCCCGGGAAGAGGGCCGCTCACCTCGGGCCACCACGAACTCGCCGGGGATCCGGTACGAGCTATCGGTCCGGTACGAGGCGATGGAGTCCAGGTACTCCCGGTGGACTTACAACCGGGTGCTCTCGTCGAAACGGCTGTAGGCCATGGCCACCGGCCCACCGGCGAAGGCCGCCTCCACCGCCGCCTCAGAGGAAGGGTAGCTGAGGGTGGTGGAGAGCCGCTCGCACTCC
>SKZC01000373.1 GCA_007127575.1 Gemmatimonadota bacterium | reverse complement strand
CTAGCGGCTCAGCGACGCAGGGGCTCCCGACGTTCCTCCGCCCAGGCGTCGTATCGCACCCGGAGGGTCCTCATGGGGTTCGCGTCTTCATGGGGCTCGGTGTTGTCGGGCCAAACGGCGATGTAGAGGTAGTAGTCCCCGGTGTTGTAGGGTGCCCGGAGGTCCTCCGGCGGGTTCCCCACATCCTCGCCCAAGGGATCGTCCGGGTCGGCGGCCAGAATGTACGCCACATGGGAGGTCTTCCCGTTGCACTGCGCCCCCGGAGGGAGGGGCTCGGTCTCGCAGGTGCAACGGTGGTCGCCCCCCAGCTCATCGGTCCGCTCCATTGCGAGCATGACCCGATCGATGATGGGCTCGTCGCTCTCCCGCATAATCCGCACCGCCTCCATCATGGCCTCGTCACTGGCGATGATGTTCCCCTGTACCGAAAACACGATTCCGTCGTTGGCCTCGCCCTGATAGTCCAGCGCGGCGTCCCGGTTGTTCTCTCCAGTTCGGCCCGCCGTCCGCCCCTGGAGATCCACGATTCCAAACTGGCGACGCTCGATCTCCGGATCCTCCTCGAGAAGGCGAATGATCGCTTCCGGCTCCGTGCCACTCTGGAGCTCCTCGAAAATGAGACGCTGGTTCTGGTGGGTGCGATCCACTCCGGCCTGAGCCGCCGCCACCCCGACGCCGGGAACCACCACCGCCTGGAGGAGCTTGAGCTGGTGGGGGCCGGTGGCGGCGCAGGTCGCCGACGCAATGACGACGCGCCCGGTCTCCCGGTCCACGGCAACGATGGACCAGGTGGCGGAAAGAGATCCAGGGAGAAGCACGACGAGGGCGAAAGCGAGAAGCAGGCGTTTCATGGCATCCCTATGGGCTGAACGGATTCGATGGCGGCGAGGCGACGGTCGTACCGCTCGGCGCGTGGCCGGCCGCGAGCCACCCTGTTTTCAGGGGAGAACCTCCACTGGAGACGGGGTGCGTGGAGGACGCACGTATGGAGACACCAGGCTCTCCAGTCCGTCGGGCCCCACCGCCGCCACCCCGAAGGTGTAGTCGTCGATGGAGAGGTCCGGGAAGACCCACTCCTCTAGATCTCCCACCTCCACAATGTCCTCCCAGTCCCGGGTCCATGCCGTCCGGATGAAGATCCGATACCCTACGGCCCCCGGGGAGCGCTCCCAGCGAAGTCTGGCGTCGTAGCCCGTCTCGCCCCGATCCAACCTCGGGTTCCCCTGGGCACTGTGGATATCGGGGGCGGAAGGAGCCAACGCCACCGACGCGACCCCTGCAATGTTCACCTGTGCGTTTCGGGCCAGGTACTCGGGATCCACACCGTCGGGCGTGTCGGCCACGGTGTGTTGACGTGCGTAGTTCTCCTTGGACTCGGTGAAGCGGACGGCGGCGTAGTCGTACCAGGTGAAGGGAGTGTGGTCCCCGCCGCGGCCGAACCGGTCCTCCCTGGCGATGAGCCTCACCTGGTGGGAAGGCATGTACACGCCTCCGTGACGGCGGATGTAACGGGCCAACTGCCGGGCCGGGGAATCCTCGGGCCCGGGGGCGAACACCCGGATCGAAGCGCCGTCCTCCAGGCCGTTGCCGCCGGTGGTGTTCCCCACGATGTCGTTGTTGAAGATGGCGTCGATGCGGATCCCCTCTTCGTCAGCCCGCTGGGCGTGCAGACGAGCACCGAACAGGCCCTGCTCCTCCCCGGCGAAGCCGATGAAGACCAGGGTGGCGTCGAACTCGAGTCCGCTCTGGGAGAGGACCCGGGCCAGCTCCATGGCCAGCGCAGTGCCACTTCCGTCATCGTTGGCGCCGGGAGCCGGGTTGTCGTACTGGGGCCATTCGTCCTCCATCCCCTCCTCCACCCCTGCCACGGTGTCGTAGTGGCCGCTGACGTAGACCCGGCGATCACTCCGGCCTGGAAGAACGGCCTTTACGTTGCAGATCTCCGCCTCCCGGGTAATCCGCCCCTGAGCCGGGACGCGGTAGCAGTCGAGCTCCACCTCCAGGCGGGGGCTGTAGCCGCGGAGCTCCTCCATCATCCACTCGCGGGCGGCCCCGATCCCTCGATCAGGGTCGTCCACCGAGGAAAGAGTGTGTCGGGTTTCGAAGGAGGCCAGGCGGTCCACCAAATACTCCAAGCGCTCGGCAGACACTTCTTCCACCAGCTCTTCCACGCGAGGGTCTACAGGGAGGGTGGCCGTGGCGTCCGATGCAGGGGCCCAGGAGGCTTCCGGTCCTTGCAATGCGTAGGGGATCCCATGGGACGGGGCCCCCTCGCCTCTCGGGTTCGAGATGAGTGCGGTGAGCGCCACACCAGCCCCGACGCCCACCGTCAACCAGGATCCGAGGCCGCCACCTCCCCAACGAAACATGTCCATCCAAAGCCTCCTCTCAACGGACTCGCAAAGGGTGGGTCCAGGCGTCCGCGCAACCAGGGCGAAGCCCCGCTACTCAGCGGACCCATGGACGGCACCATAGAACGTCATGCGAAGTGAGACCAGCCCCGGTTCCCATTCACTCCGGACACCCACCGGCAGAACCCGGAGCCGTGGAAGGCGGGACCGCCGCCAGAGGACTGAGACCCAGGGCTTCCCGGTAGGCCTCGTCGCCGAGTCGGTTCAACCGCCAGTAGTCCAGCCGCTCGGTGGCGAGCAGAGACGCCTCGTCGCCCAATGAGGTTGTCCAGCCCAGTACGCGCCTCGGCTCTTCCCGCTCCACATCGAAGGTGCGCATGTAGTCGTCGGTGGAGAGAGTGAACCGGGTGACGGGCACCTCCCCCAGGACCGGGTCCTCGCGCACGGCCTCCTCCCGCTGGATGTGGGCCGGTACGGGGTCGGTCCCGGCATGGCGGGTCCGAAACCTCCACAGCTCGGGGACGAGGAGCCCCTCCCAGTCGCCGCCCCCGGCGAAGGCACCGTCCAGCTCCCGGAGTTGGATGAGGAGGGCGTCCTCGTACACGAGCTCCCCCTGCGCATCCACCTCGCGCACCCGCTCTCCCTCGTGGGCGAAGTAGGAGAGGCGGAGGGAGCGGAAGCCCTCCGGACCAGGCCAAAGGGTCTGACTGTACGACCCACACCACTCCTGGACGGAGTGTGCGATACGTACGGGGGAAAACGCCTGCTCCCGGTACCGGTCCACCGGGGCGAAGGTGCTGGTCATCACCGAGTACGGATAGATGCCGGTGAGGAACTTCACGCTGGAGATGAGCTTCAGCATCTCCACCCGGTGGGGACTCTGGACGTCATCGTCCTTGATCCAGGTGCGGCGGTCGTGGGGCTCCGTGACGTAGATAAGCGCGAGTTCCGCCTCCCTCGGCTCCCCGTAGCGCCCCAGCGTCAAACGATAGCCGGAAAGTTCCGCCCGACCATCGCCCCACCACTCCCAGAAGTCGCTGGAAGCCCCTTCCAGGGGATCATCCGGCAGACCCGAGAACTGAGCCAGGTCAGGGAAGAGGGGACGCTCATCCACCGCGCCCTCTCCTCCGTATGCATCGCCTTCCGGCGCACAGGCCCCCAGGAACAGGAGAGCGCAAGCCGCGAGGGGGCCCCGCAGAGCCGAGAACCGGAGACGCGTCACAGCCTTTCTTCCCCTACCGGGAGGCGAGTTCGCGGAAGGCGCCGGAGGAGAGGCTGAACCCGCCGGTGCTGTCTCCGAAGCTCCGAAGATCCTGCATTCCCATCTCCTGCATCAGCGTCAGGAACACGTT
>SKZC01000253.1 GCA_007127575.1 Gemmatimonadota bacterium | reverse complement strand
TTCGATGTGAAGGTGTTGGCCTTCCAGACGGACATGACCCGCGTGTTCTCCTTCAAGCTGGGACGTGACTCCTCTGCCCGGGTGTACCCGGAGAGCGGTACGGAGCGGCCCTTCCATCCGGCGTCGCACCACGGCGGAAACCCGAACTCCATCCTGGATTTCAACAAGATCAACCGCTACCACATCAGCATGCTCCCGTACTTCCTGGAGCGGCTGAAGGAAGTCGAAGAGGGAGACACGGACCTGCTGCAGAAGACGGCCATCCTGTACGGGTCGCCCATGGCCGACGGGAACCTGCACAACCATCGCCGTTGCCCGCTGTTCTTCCTGGGTGGTGGAAATGGAGCCTTGAGCGGGAACCTGCACCTCAAGGCGCCGGACGGGACGCCCATGGCTAACGCCATGCTCAGCCTGATGCAGAACATGGGCATGGACGACGTGGATACGTTCGGAGACAGCACCGGAAGCCTGTCCCTCACGCCCGCCGGGCGGTGGGATGCGGTGACGAACCAGCAGCTCGAATCGAGCTGACGTCAAGGTACGCTGCCTGGAGTGTCCGGCGCCCGTTCGGGCGTCGGGGCACTCCAGGAGCGGCGCCTTCGCCCGCCCGTGAGCGCGGTAGCACAGCAGGCTGGTCGGGTACAAGCGTGATGCACGGATGATCTTCTCAGGAAATCCCTTGAACTGGAGCTTCCTGAGTACATGAGAGGCACCAGGGGAGGAGACATAGACATGAGGATCGGGCAACGAGTCGCACAAACCATTGGGGTTTTCGGCCTCGTGGTGTTTCTCTCGGGTATGGCCGTGAACCCCACCTCGCCTGTAGTGGACGCCGTCGCCGAAGGTGACGTGGTGAAGCTACAGGCCCTTATTGCCGACGGGATGGATGTGAACGAGGCCCGGCCGGATGGGATGACCGGGCTCCATTTGGCCGCAGAACGGGGCGATCTGGAGGTTGCGCGCGTCCTTCTCGATGCCGGGGCCGACGTGAATCTCGTCACCCGGCTCGGTGACTACACGCCCCTGCACCTTGCCGGTCGTTCCGGACACGGTGCGCTGGTGGAGCTCTTGGTGGAAGCCGGGGGTGACGTGAATGCCCGGACCACCAATGGAGCCACGCCCCTCCATCTGGCTGCCCGTGGAGGCGATCGCACGGCCATCGCCGCTCTCCTGGATGGAGGCGCGGACATCGATGCGAAGGAGCATCGCTGGGATCAGACCCCCTTGATCTTCGCCGCTTCCTTCAACCGGATCGGGGCCACGGAGCTTCTTCTGGAGCGAGGGGCCGATCCGTCCGCCACCACCCGGGTCCTGGACATCCCGGCTCGGAGCGCCATCGACCGAGAGGCCCGACAGGTGCGAGATCAGGTGCTTGATGATTACCGGTTTGCTTCCGAGAACCCGGACACCTGGCGGCCCACCCCTGCCCAGCTTGAGGATGCTATGACGCAGGCGCGGGAGGTGCAGCGGGAATTGCTCCAGAAGCAGGCCGAAGGGGGCGATCAGGCAGGGGAAGAGATGGAGGACGAGGCCGGTTACTCCAGCAGTTGGGTGGACCTGGTGGGGTATCAGGGGGGCCTGACTCCTCTCCTTCACGCCGCTCGGGAGGGGAACATCGAAATTGCCCGGGCACTCGTGGACGGCGGGGCGGACATCAACCGTGCCAGTGCGGGGGACGGTACCCCTCCCCTTCTCATGGCCATGATCAACGGTCACTTCGACCTCGGCTTGGAGCTACTCGCTCGAGGCGCGGATCCCAACAGCATCAACAAGTCGGGAGCCAACCCGCTTTACATCGCCATCAACACCCAGTGGGCTCCTCGGTCCAGGTACCCACAGCAGCAAGCCCACACGGTTCAGGACGCGGATTACCTGGATGTGGTAGAGGCGCTACTGAAGGCTGGAGCCGACCCGAACGTGCAGCTGGAGGAGCACCTCTGGTTCATGTCCTACAACTTCGACGTGCTTCGGGTAGATACTCGAGGTGCCACGCCCTTCTGGAGGGCGGCGTATGGCACGGATGTGGCCGCCATGAAGCTCCTCTTGGAGTACGGAGCCGACCCGAACATCGCCACGAAGGCTCCACCTAGCCGGGGCGGTGGCGGATATGGCGGTGGAAGCGATGAAGATCCCTCCGGGCTACCCCCGGTATCCGAAGGGGACCCGGCGGTATTCCCCATCCACGCCGCGTCCGGTGTGGGCTACGGGGAAGGGTATGCAGCCAATGCCCATCGCCACGTGCCCGAGGGTTGGGTCCCGGCGGTGAGGTATCTCGTGGAAGAGTTGGGTGCGGACGTGAACGCCCGGGACCATAATGGCTTCACCCCGCTTCATCACGCGGCGGCGCGAGGAGACGTGGACCTCATCGAATACCTGGTCTCGCAAGGCGCCGATGTATCGCCCATTAGCCGCCGGGGCCTCACCACCGCGGATATGGCGAACGGACCCGTCCAGCGGCTGTCACCCTTCCCAGCGGCTCGAGATCTCCTCCTGGAGCTCGGGGCGCCCTTCAACGACAACTGCCTGTCCTGCTGACCGATCAATCCTCCTTGATCGGCACCGGAGCCCCGGGCCCTCCCTTTGGAGGGTCCGGGGTTTCGGCTTTTTGGGGGGGCGAGGCGTTTGACGTGACGCCCCTGGACCCGCTATAACCAAGGATGGGCAAGGGGGCCCCGGCTCTGCTCCCGCCGCACACTCCGATCTTGGTGAGGGCGTTTCTTTCGGGGCTCCAGGGGCGGGATACCGCCGGTTGCCTGTAGCTGGAATCCCTTTCGGCCACGGAGGTGCAGCATGGGGGAGAAGGGCGTGCGGGGAGGGCCCGGGCCCGGCGAGGATGCGGCCGGCCCGGTCCGCAACCACAAAGGGGAGCAGACCGGTAGCCTCGATCGCCGGGCGTTCCTGGCTGGAGCGGCGGGAGTTCTGGGAGCAGGGGTGGCCAAGGGCCTTCCGCCCTTTCCTGGACAGGGGCCGCAGGATGCCTCCGACCTGCAGGACGCGGAGATCGTCGTTCCCGAAGACCCCACGCGGGTTCAGGGCCCCACGGCGAGTGTCGTTGGCAGTCGGTCTCCCTTCGAGCAACCCCGACGCTTCCTCCACCCCCAACTCACCTCATCGCGGACGCCGCTACAGGAGCTACACGGGACCATCACGCCCTCGGATCTCCACTTCGAACGGCACCACGGGGGTGTCGCCCACATCGATCCCGAGCGCTATTCCCTCCTGATCCACGGGATGGTGGAGCGACCCATGGTCTTCACCTACGAGGACCTCAAGCGCTTCCCCTCCGTATCCAAGGTCTACTTCATGGAGTGTTCCGGAAACTTTCCGCGAAATGCTTCTGAAGACACGCTTCCCCAGCAGGTGTGTGGGCTGACGAGCCAGAGCGAGTGGACCGGCGTACCGCTGGCCACGCTCTTTCGGGAGGTAGGCATCCTTCCCGAAGCCAGTTGGTTCCTGGCGGAGGGAGCGGACGCCGCCGTCATGACCCGCAGCATCCCCATGGAGAAGGCGTGGGACGACGCCCTCATCGCCTACGGGCAAAACGGGGAGGCCCTGCGTCCGGAGAATGGCTATCCCGCCCGCCTCTTCCTCCCCGGCTGGGAGGGAAACGCCAGCGTGAAGTGGCTCCGGCGGATCGAGGTTGCCGATGCGCCTTTCATGACCCGGGAAGAGACCAGCCGGTACACGGATCCCCTTAAGGGAGGGAAGGTTCGCCAGTTCAGTTTTGTGATGGACGCACGGTCCATTATCACGAGTCCCTGCTATCCACAGACCATCCGTCCGGGCTGGAATGAGGTCCGAGGGATCGCCTGGAGTGGCCGGGGCCGAATTCGGTCGGCGGAAGTCAGCTTCGATGAAGGGGCGACCTGGCACCAGGCCGACCTTCAGGAGCCCATCTTGCCCAAGGCCCATGTCCGGTTCCGGTACATGTGGCACTGGGACGGTTCAGAGGCCACGGTGCTGAGTCGGACCACGGACGAGACCGGGTACGTACAACCCACGCAGCAGGAGCTCATCGAAGCTCGAGGGGTGGGTACCCGGTACCACCTGAATCCCATCACCGGCTGGCGCATCCGGCCGGACGGCACGGTGGTCTACCGCATGGAGGAGTGGGCATGACCGGGTGGGATGGACGGGGCCGCCGGTGGAGGGTTCCGCGTCCGTGCGTCCTGATGGTTCTGGCGGCGATCCTGGGGTGTGATCCCCTGGACCGGCCGCCATCTGCGGAGGGTCCGGGCTCCTTGGCCACCGGGTCTGACCTGGAGGGTAGGGCGGGTCTCGACACCGTACCCGGCACCTTCGCCCTGGGCCGGGCCGCCACGGAGCAGGAGATCGATGAATTGGCCATCGCCGTGATGCCCGATGGGCGCGGGCTTCCTCCAGGGTCCGGCTCCCCGGATGAAGGAGAGGAGGTCTACCAGGCCAGTTGCGCTGCCTGCCACGGCGTAGAGGGAGAAGGAGGGACAGGGGGACAGCTCGTGGGCCGGATCCCCGGAGACGCGTTCGATTGGGGGGACGGGATGCAAGGTCCTCGCACCATCGGTAGCTTCTGGCCCTACGCCACTACCGTCTTCGACTACGTCCGCCGGTCCATGCCCTGGGACCGTCCCGGTAGCCTCACGGACGACCAGGTCTATGCGGTGACGGCGTACCTCCTGTACCTGAACGAGATCATTGCATCCAGCGATGTAATGAATGCTCAAACCTTGCCCCAGGTGGTCATGCCGGCTCACGGTAGGTTCATTCCGGACGACCGGGAGGAGGTGGATCGGGTCCACTGATCCCCGTGTCCACGTCCCGGTAGCAGCATCCATTCTCCTCGCCGATCCGTCATATCCACCCCTGGCTCTGGATCATGCCTCATGCGTAGAGAACTCCCCCTTGTTTTCGTTGTCCTCATGCTCCTCTTCACGGCTCCGCCGTCGGTGGAAGCACGGCAGGGCATCCCGGACGAGCTCCGAACCTATTCGGAACGAAGCGGGTGGGTGGAACTCACCCCCCACGATGAGGTCCTGCGCTTCTATGAGGACCTGGCCCGCCTATCCCCGGATGCGCGCCTTCGGCAGATCGGCGAGAGTCGCGAAGGTCGGCCCCTTCTCCTCCTCACGTTGAGCCGCCCGGCGGTGTCGGAGCCGTGGGAAGCGCTGCAATCCGGACGGCCCATCATGTTCATCGGGGCGCAGGTCCACGGGGACGAACAGGCCGGGAAGGAAGGTCTCATGATCTTCGCGCGGGAGCTGGCCTTCGGGGACGCCCAGGATCTTCTCGACGAGGTGATCTTCGTCTTCGTTCCCCAGATCAACCCGGACGGACACGAGGCCGGGGAGTGGGGGACCCGGACAAATGCGGCCGGATACAACGTGAACCGCGACTACAGCCGTCTGGTGAATCCCGAGTCCCGGGCGGTGGTGGAGGAGGTCCTGCGGCCTTGGCGGCCCCACATCACCATCGATGCCCACGAGCTCACTGGACCTCGGATCTACGACTTCTACGCCCTTCACCCCAGCAATCTCAACACACCGAGCCGCGTGCGGGAGTTGGCCGCCGGGCCCGCCACCCAGGCGGTACAGGATGCCATTGAGGGAGCCGGGTATTCCTACTTCCCCTATCACCTTCAGCCGTCGGACCCCACGCTCGTCCCGGAGGAGGGAATTCTGGGGGCCGGGTACGGTGTGCGCATTCTCCGAAGCTACGGCGGCGCCCGGGGTGCCATCAGCCTCCTTTTCGAAAGCAAGCGCGCCGATGATCCACGGGTGGATATCGAGCCCAGGGTTCGGTGGCAGCGTCTGGGCATGGAGGGAGTGGCCCGGTACGCCGCGGAGAACGCCCAGGAGGTCTTGGAGGGTGTCGCCCAGGGAAGAGAAGAGATGCGCCGTCTGGGGTCGGAGTGGAATCCCGCAGATTCCATCGTCATCCGGACGGAGCTCGTTTCCTCCGGTGTGGTGGACTACCGTATGCCTGAGATGCGGCCCCGAGAAGACGGTCCGGGCTACGAAGAGACCGGGAGTATCCTGGAGATGGAGGTCCCATTCCGGGACAGCGCTGTGGCGGTGGTGTCTCGGGTTCGTCCCGTAGGATACCTTCTGGAGCCCCACCGGGGAGATCTGGTGGAGCAACTTCTCGCCCACGGACTGCAGGTGGAGCGCTACCGGGAGCCGCTGGACGTATCAGTGGAGAGCTTCCAGGTAGACTCCGTCCACTATGCACCCTCCACGGCCGAAGGGTATTTCCAGCGAGACGTTTGGACGACGGAGACGGATCGGACCGTCCACCTCCCCCGGGGAGCGTACCTCATTCGGTCCTCCCAACCCATGGCCACCTTGGCCTTCGCGTTGCTGGAGCCGGAGGACATCGACTCCTTCGCCAGCAATGGCGAGTTCGCTGCGGAGAAGAGCGTGGGAGGCTTCTTGCCCGTGCACCGCCTTCGGGAACTGCCACAAGGCTCGCCCTTCCTCTTGAGTTGGTGAGTCCCTCAGGCCAAGAGGAAGGGCGGACCTGGGCAGGATTCGGTGGAGTCTCGGATCGAAGACCGTCCAGGGAAGGAGCGTGAAGACCACCGTCAACGACCGCAACGGAGGAGCCATCATGGATACTGTACACCGCACGTTCGTGCCGCCCCGGACCGCCGGGGGCCGAAACCCGGCCTGGAAGCTAGCCCTCTTCCTCCTCTTCCTGGGAACTCCAGGGCTCCAGGCCCAGGAGGATCTCCCCCTCACCGGGGCCGAGCGGGTGAATTGGGAACGGACCACCACCCACCAGGAGGTCATGGACTTCCTGTTCGAGGTCCAGGCCAGGACGGACAACATGCTGGTGCAGGAGCTCACCATCACGAACGAGGGCCGGCCCCATCCGGTGGTGTTCCTGGGAGATCCTCCACTCTCCGAGCCCACGGCCTCGCTGCTGTCGGGGAAGCCCACCCTCTTCATCGTGGGGTCCATCCACGGAAACGAACGTTCCGGAAAGGAGGGGAGCCAGCAGTTCATCCGGGAACTCACCTTGGGGGATCACCAGGACCTCCTACGTGAGGTCAACGTCATCGTGGTTCCGCACATGAACCCGGATGGTGGAGACGCCGGTCGCCGTCAGAATTCCCTGAACTACGATATGAACCGGGACTGGATCGTGGCTGAGACCCGGGAGGTCACCGGAGTCGTGGAGGGCATCCTGAACCGGTACGCGCCGGACGTGTTCGTGGACGCCCATAACGGCGGCTCGTATCCCTATCACATGACCTACCAGGCCACACTGGACCCCACCGCCGACGCGGAGCTGGTGGAGTTCGCTCGAGGGCCCATGTACGAGTACATCAAGGACCATATTGAGTCTCAGGACATGCTCATGTACTGGTACTCAGGCCCGACCTTCGACGAAGACACCGAGGAGTGGTTCTGGCGGACCACGGTTCCCTGGCCCAGAAAGCAGCACTCCTACGGAGGGATTCGGAACATGATCACCCTCCTGTACGAGGTCCCCGGTCGTCACAGCCTGGATGTGCAGGCCGACGCCGCCCGGGAATCCATGTTGGCCCTGGCCCGGTTCATGGCGGAAAATGCCGAGGAGGTACGAAACACCGTCCTGGAAGCCCGCAGGCGGACGGTGGAGGAGCCCATGGACGAGGTGTACTTCGACCTGGAGCCCATCGCCTATCCCGAGCCGGAAGAGTTCTACATCGTCCAGCAGACCCCTGACGGGGAGGTGGGCGAGCCCGAGTTGGTTACCGGCGAAAACCGGACACTCTATGTTCCCGGCCGAACCCGTCCCGCTCCGTACGGATACGCCTTCGACGCCCGCCTGGATGACCTGGCCTATTTCCTGCGGCGACACGGGATCCAGGTGGAGAAGCTAAGGGAGGAGGCCACGGTGCCGGTGGAGCGCTACAGGATCGTGGACATCGAGTGGGACGAGGAGCCGTATCAGAACCACCTGATGGCCACCGTGGAGGTGGAGCTGGTGCCGGACCAGATGACCCTACCGGCTGGAAGCTACGTGGTCCGTAACCGACAGCATGAGGGGCGCTTGGTTCCCCAGCTTCTGGAGCCGGATGCCGTGGATTCGGTGCTGCGGTGGAACTTCCTGGATCACTCCATCCCCACCTCTGGTGGGGAGGACAACTTCGTGCCCATCTACCGCCTGCAGGAGGGAGTGGCCGCGTCTACGCTACTGGTTCCCTAGGAGCTCCCGCTGGCGCAAGGACTCTACCCCTTCGTCTGAATGGACTTGCGGCATCCGGTGGGTTTTTTCTCACCCGAAGCGGTGGGAAAGGCCCGCCGGATGTCCGCGTCGTCCTTAGCTTTTCCGCCGTCCGCGCCCTTGACACGCCCCCCCCCAGTTGATTAACCTCCAAAGGTCTTGCCCCGACGCCTCAGCAGGCGTCCAGCGGGGAGAAGACCTGAGGTTTTCTTACAAGTTCAACGGAACGCAGGACATACATCCAGTCACCATGAAGAATCAAAGCACTAAGGCCGCGCGCTTATCGGCCTAGCGGAGGACCAACATGACGCAGGGTTCGAGTCTGAAACTCCAGACCCCGGCGGGTGTCGCCGCGGTCGTCGCACTGTTCGGAGTCGGACTGGTGGTGTTCGGAGGCCAACCGGCTGACGAATACGTCCCCACGGAGGTGGAGTCCCACGCCTCCACGGGGCTCACCGCATCCGAAGCTTCCCTCCCCTCTCCCCTTCTCGCCTCTTCCGACGTGGCCTCCGACCCCGACCCCGATGGGGTCCCGGACGAGGCCTTGACTCGGGTCGTGCAGCGGTCCTGCGTCGCCTGCCATAACGATGTGCTCGAGACGGGCACCCTTTCTCTGGAAGGCTATTCGGTAGAGGGCGCCGTGGACCGGGCGGAGACCACAGAGAAGGTCATCGCAAAGCTGCGTGCCGAAATGATGCCCCCTCCGGGGATGCCGAGGCCCGGTGGCGACACCCTGGTGGCTCTCGTGGAGTCTCTGGAACAGAAGATCGACGAAGCGGCGGCCGGCAACGTGGGCCCCCGTACCTTCCAACGGTTGAACCGCGCCGAGTACGAGCGGTCCATCCGTGACCTTCTGGGCCTGGAGGTGGATGCCGGAAGCTGGCTTCCCCTGGACATGAGGATGGCGAACTTCGACAACATCGCCGATGTCCAGGTCATGTCCACCACCCTTCTCGAGTCCTACCTCAACGCGGCCGCTGCCATCAGCCGGATGGCGCTGGGTGACGACAATGCCTCCACGCGGGAAGTGGAGTACCGGGTGCCCCGGTGGGTCACTCAGACCGAGCGGGTCGACGGTGCACCGTACGGGACGCGCGGTGGTGTCTCGGTGGTTCACAACTTCCTCGCGGATGGCGAGTACGTCTTCCGGGTGTCCTTCCATCACGAGACCACCGGTTCCGCAGTGGGGAACGCCCGCTCGGCTCTCCACACCGTGGAGGCTCCGGAGCAGCTGGAGATTTCCATTAACGGGGAACCGGTGGCGCTTCTGGACTTCGACCCCTGGATGCATGTGGCCAACGAAGAAGGGGTGGAGATCCGTACCGATCCCATCTTCGTGGAGGCCGGCCCTCAAAGAGTGACGGCCGCCTTCGTCCGCCGGATGGAGGGTCCCGTCCAGGACCTGGTGGCTCCCCATGACTGGTCTTTGGCCAGCACGGCCATCGCCGGCCGCTACGGCGTCCTGTCCCTTCCGCACCTCCGGGACCTGGTGGTGGGCGGGCCCCACACGATCACCGGCATCTCAGACCATCCCGTGCGGGAGCGGATTCTCACATGCCGGCCTTCCTCTCCAACGGAGGAGCGGGCGTGTGCAGCGGAGATCCTCTCGGACCTGGCGGAGCGGGCGTACCGGCGTCCCTTGAAGGAAGGGGAGCTGGATGACCTGCTGGGCTTTTACGAGCTTGGAGCCGAGGACGGGGGCTTCGATGTGGGGATCCGTACCGGCCTCGAGGTGATCCTGGCCAGCCCCCACTTCGTGTTCCGCCTGGAGCAGGAGCCCGAGGGGCTGGAACCGGGAACGCTCTACGCCATCAGTGATCTCGAGCTGGCGTCTCGGCTCTCCTTCTTCCTGTGGGCCCTTCCACCGGATGACGAGCTGATTCAGCTTGCCAACGACGGACGCCTTGCCGAGCCGGATGTCCTGGAGGAGCAGGTCTGGCGGATGCTGGACGACCGTCGATCCGAGGCCCTGGCCACCCGCTTCGCGGCGCAGTGGCTGCGCCTGCACGACCTGGACGGACTACAGCCCGATGTGCGACGGCACCCTGAGTTCCGCGAGCAGCTTCGGGACGCCATGCGACGGGAGACGGAGCTCTTCTTCGACTACCTGGTCCGGGAAGACCGGAGCTTGATGGAGCTCTACACCGCCGACTACACCTTCGTAAACGATCTCCTGGCTCGACACTATGGGATCCCGGACGTGGCCGGCGACCACTTCCGGCGAGTGGAGTACCCCGACAACCGGCGACAGGGTGTCCTGAGCCACGCTAGCATTCTGGCCTCAACGTCTCACGCCGGCCGGACATCGCCCACTGATCGGGGCAAGTGGGTCATGGAAGTGATTCTGGGGACGCCTCCGCCTCCGCCCCCTCCGGTTCCCGCGTTGGAGGAAACGGACACCGCGACGGAGGACGGGCGGCAGCTCACCACTCGGGAACGGATGCAGATCCACGCCGAGAACCCCACGTGCAACGCGTGCCACCAGTTCATGGATCCCATCGGGATCGCCCTGGACCACTTCGATGTGACGGGGCGCTACCGGACGTCCGACTACGGGCTGCCGTTGGATACCCGAGGGGAGCTGTACGACGGAACGCCCATAGCGAATCTGGATGAGCTCCTGGACGCGCTGCTTTCACGGCCGGTGCCCCTGGTCCGGACGTACACGGAGAACCTGCTGGCCTACGCTCTGGGCCGGCGAGTGGAGTGGTACGACAAGCCCACGGTGAGGGCCATTGCCCGTGAGGCGGCAGAGAATGACTATCGGATGTCCTCCTTCATCTTGGGGGTAGTGCAGAGCGAGCCCTTCCAGATGAAGCAGGCCGTCGGTGTCGTGGATGACGATGAGTCCCAACGTTGAGGCCGGTCAGATTCCGGTCTACGTGAACATAGACGGTTAGGTGATCCCAGCCGATGCCCAGGCTTCGCTGGAAAGGGCTTCGGAGAAGCGATGCAGCATCCAACGCGGCAACGAAAATCTTGACCCTTTTGGAGGAGGGCCAGACATGAACTTCATCACTGGAAAGCACGTTCCTCGGCGGACGTTCCTCAGGGGAATGAGCGCCACCCTCGCCTTGCCGTTCCTGGATGCCATGGTCCCTGCCGGCTCCCGCTGGAGCCGGGTGGCGGGAGATTTGGATCAGACGCGCCTCCTGGCCATTGAGCAGGTGCACGGCGCTGCTGGAGCGGAGAGGGAGCTGGGACGGAGGCTGCACCTCTGGTCTCCGCCCGAGGTGGGTAAGGACTTCACCCTCCCCGATGACAACGCTCTCAAACCCCTGGAAGCCTGGAGAGAGTATCTGACCATCGTCAGTGACACGGATTGCCGGATGGCGGAGGCCTTCCGTCCCGGCGAGGTGGGCGGCGATCACTTCCGGTCCAGCGCCGTCTTCCTGACCCAGGCCCATCCCCGTCAGACCGAGAGCTCGGACGTCTACGCCGGGGTGTCGCTGGACCAGCTCTACGCGGAGCAACAAGAGACACCCATCAAGTCGATGCAGCTCTGTATCGAGAACATCGATCAATCGGGTGGCTGCGCCTACGGGTATAGCTGCGTCTACACCGACTCCATCTCGTGGGCGTCCCCCTCCGAGCCCCTTCCCATGATCCGCGACCCCCGAGTGGCTTTCGAGCAGCTCTTCGGTGCCGGCGGTACTCATGAGGAGCGGATGGCCCGGATGCGGACCCGCCGAAGCGTTTTGGACTGGATCGGGGGCGAGATTTCCGACCTGGCCCGTGCCTTGGGCGGTACGGATCGGCAGCGTCTGGAGCAGTACCTGAGCAACGTCCGCGAGGTCGAGCAGCGGATCGAGCGCATCGAGGAGCGCAACACCAGCGGCGAGGCCCGGGAGATTCCTGAGGCCCCGGCGGGGGTGCCGGACTCCTTCGAGGAGCATGTCAAGCTCATGTTCGATCTGCAGGTGCTGGGCTTGGAGACGGACATGACACGTGTCTTCTCCTTCAAGATGGGGCGAGACGCCTCCGCCCGGGTGTATCCCGAGAGCGGTACGGATCGGCCCTTCCACCCGGCATCGCATCACGGGGGCCGGGAGGCGCAGCTCATGGAGTTCAACACCATCAACCGGTATCATGTGAGCATGCTGCCCTACCTCCTGGAGCGCCTGCAGGAGACCATGGACGGTGACCGGAACCTCCTGGAAAAGACGGCGGTGGTTTACGGCTCTCCCATGGCCGACGGGAACCTGCACAACCATCGTCGCTGCCCCCTGGTGTTCCTCGGGAAGGCCAACGGGCAGCTCGAAGGAAATCTGCACCTGCAGGCACCGGCGGGCACGCCCATGGCCAACGCCTTCCTGACCCTCATGCACTCCCTGGGGATGGACGACATGCCCAGCTTCGGGGACAGCACCGGTACCTTCCCCCTCACCGTCCAGGCTCCCGGGGTCTTCACCGACGACGCTCGGTGACCCGGGAGACTCGAGTGCCTGAAGGAGGCGAGGAATGAAGATGCAAAGACAATGGTCTAGAGGGGCGGGGTTGCTGGCAGGAGTGTTCCTGCTGGCCGCTGCCGCTTTCCCCTCGCCCGCGCCGGTGGCGGATGCGGTGATGGAAGGGGATCGGGAGAGGGTAATGGCCCTCATCGCCGAGGGAGCGGACGTCAACGAGGCCCATGGGGATGGAATGACCGCTCTCCATTGGGCTGCGGAGCGGGGTGACCAGGAGGTGGCCGCGCTTCTGTTGGACGCAGGTGCCGACGTCACCGCCGTAACGCGGCTGGGGAACTACACTCCCCTGCATCTAGCCAGCAAGAACGGCCACATTTCACTGGTGCAGATTCTACTGGAACGAGGGAGCGATCCCAACGCCCTGACGGCCACGGGGGACGTATCCCCCCTTCACTTTGCCTCAGTGGCTGGGGAGCCGGATGCCGTGAAAGCCCTCTTGGATCACGGCGCGGATCCGGATGCCCGGGAGTCCCAGTGGGGTCAAACGCCGCTGATGTTTGCGGCCTCGCAGAATCGAAGCAGGGCGATCCAGATCCTCCTGGACGGTGGTGCGGATCCCGACCTGCCGGCCACCGTCATCGACCTGGAGGAGTGGGAGCGGATCGTCAGCGCGGTCCAGCAGGGGGCCACGTTCGAGGAAGCGCGTCTAGCGGCCGCTGAGGAGATGCGGCAGGAGGCGGCGGACGAGGAGCCCGGCCCTGTGTCGTATACGCAGATGGTGGGCACCTACGGGGGGCTGACG
>SKZC01000165.1 GCA_007127575.1 Gemmatimonadota bacterium | reverse complement strand
CTCCATCCTGTCCGCAGATAGGGGCTCCACCATGACCCCGTGATCCGAGGCGGTCTGGTAGAGATCGCCGGTCTGGTGTCCATCCTCCAACATGAGGACCCGGTCCCCCCCCATTCCCCGAATCACCGGGCGGGCCGCGCCGGGACCGTTGTACTCCATGGCGAAGCCGGGGACGGACCGGAGAGTGGCGGGAACGCTGCTCCCCAGATTCCGCTGAAGCTCCACTCCCGAGAAGCTGGTAGTGGGGGTATAGACGTCGCGGAGTCCCCGTTCCCTGCCCGTCCCCGTGACCACCACACCGGTGACGTGGATGGGGGAAGCGGCGAGCCGCACCTCCACCTGCGTGGTCTCTCCCGCCTGGACCTCCACCTCCTCCTCCGCCGGCATGTACCCCAGGCGATCCAGAGCCAGGGTGTAGACCCGAGGCTGCACATCATCGAACCGGGCCAGCCCTGTGGCGTCAGTGAACCGGGTCCGGTCCACACTCCGCAAACGCACGGTGGCGGCGGACAACGGAGCGCCGGTTTCCTGGGCCAGTACCCGGACCTCGATGGCGCCGCGCTGCGGGTCCGCCGGGTCCTGGGCGAGGAGCCCCACCGCGGAGACGGCCAGGAGGCCCAGCGCGGCGAAAAGGGCTCGATGTAGGACACGGACCATGGATCCGGCGGCCTCCCCCAATGGAGGGAGCCGGGGCGAGGCAAGGCGGATCCGACGGCTGTGTGTGACGCTGAACATGGAGATCCAGGGGCTCAAGGAGGAACCGGAGGCGACCGGAACCGTCCCCTTCATCGGACCCGACGTCCTGCCGCCCTATTCGGGAGGAAGGTGGAGCCGAGAGGAGACTTGGCACCCGAGGTGAGCCCGGCCCGGCAGGCAGGGCCCCTCGAGGTAATCAGCCGATGGGAGGCGCCCTGGCGTTGCCCGGGAGGGCGTCGGCGGACCCGAGTGGCCTTCGGGTCTGGAAGGGAAGAGGACCGCCTACCCTGGGAAGGGAGGAGACCGGTTGGACGGAGGCCGTCTGGGCCGGCGTGCTGAACGCCTGACAGAAGGTGCACTCCGCATCGCCGGGGAGATCCCCGGAGTGCGACCCCCCACCCTCCCCGGCATGGAAGTGAACCACCGCTCCCAGGAGAGCGGCATCCGGGTGGGACCCCGTTTCCCCCATCTCCTCCGCAAAATGCAGAACGGGGACCACCGCCGCCGCCAGCACGTAGACCAGCGTCGCGGCCAGGAAGCCCCAGCGGGCAGGAGGGGTGAGGTCGTGAGATCGCATAATCATTATCAGAGTCTAACGTACTAACGCCGGACCCCGGCCTCAAGTTCCCTCCCGCCGAAGATCCGGCTCAGGTCATGGCGCCCAGGAGCCAGGTGGCCAGGCCGAAGTAGATGAGCAGGCCAGTGACGTCCTTGATGGTGGTGATGAAGGGATCCGCCACCGCCGCCGGGTCCTTCCCCGCCTGATGCGCCAGCCAGGGGATGGCAAAGCCCACCAGGCTCGCGATGGTGCAGGTGGCCACCATGCTCACGAAGATGACCCCACCCAGGACCGGGATCCCCTGCCAGAGCCAAGCCGCCACGCCTGCAGTCGCTCCCACGACGATGCCTACCGCGAGTCCTGTTCGCGCTTCCCGCCAGACGTGACGCCATACGTTCTCCGCCGTGATGTGACCCAGGGCGAACCCTCGCACGAAGATGGTGGAGGCCTGCGTTCCCACGTTCCCCCCCATGTCCATGATGACCGGGATGAAGAACGCCAGGACCACCACCGTCTCCAGCGTCTCCTCGAATTGGCCCACCACCCCACCGGCCATGAGGCCTCCGGCAAGAGCCACCAGCAGCCACGGCAACCGCAGCTTCAAAACCTTCGAAAGCGATGCCTCCAGGATGGTGAAGGAGCGGCCCACCTCCTCTTCGGACCAGTTGATCCCGGCCAACCGGTACATGTCTTCGGTGAACTCGCCCTCGGCCACGTCCATGACGTCGTCGTGGGTGACGATTCCCAGGAGGATCCCGTCCCGGTCCACCACCGGTAGGACGGGCAGGTCGTAGCGCTCCATGACCCGCACCGCCTCTTCCCGGTCCGCGTCGGCCTCGAGCGCCACCACCGGACCCCGGACCAACCCTTCGATGAGATCGTCGTCGTCCAGGAGGAGGAGGCGACGGATCCCGATGGCGTCCAGAAGCTCCCCGTCCTCGTCGGCCACATAGATGGTGTTGACGGTTTCGAACTCCTCCACCCGGGAGCGGATATGGGACAGCGCCCTTTCCACCGTCCACTCCGGCCGCACCATGACGTAATCCGGGGTCATGAGCCGCCCTACGCTCTCCTCCGGGTACCCCAGGAGCCACCGCGCCTCCTCCAGCTCTTCCCTGGGAAGGGACTCCAGGAAGTGCCGGACCACCTCCGCCGGAAGTTCCGAGAGGAGGCGAGTCCGGTCGTCGGGCTCCATTTCCGCCAGCACACTCCGGGTTTCGGCGTCGGTAAAGGAGTCCAGGAGCTCGGTCCGCGCCTCCGGAGGGAGGTGCGTGAAGACCTGACCCGCCAACGCGCGAGGCAGAGCCCGGAAAAAGAGGAGTCGCTGGGTTCGGTCCTTTTCCAGGAGGAGATCCGCCAGCTCCGCCGGAGGCCATTCGGAAACGAGCTCGGCCAGCTCGTTCCAGCTTCGGGTCTCCACCAGGCGACGAAGCTCGTCCAGCATCTCGGTATAGGTCATGGCATCATTCCTCGCCGAACGTTTCGTGGGTCACCGTTGTCGGGTATGTGGGGCGGCTTCCACGTCACCGGAAGGGATCGGGTGAGAAGGCCGCTCCGAGCTGAAAGCCCAGGGCCTCGTTCCTCTCCCGTCGGAGGAACTTCCCTTCCAGGACACCGTGGGGGTCCAAAGACCCCGACCCGGAGTCGAAAAAGGTGGCGCCGGCGGTGACTTCCATCATGGGGATGATTCGGCAGGCGGGTAGAACCCACCGTTCCTGTTCCCCCACCCACGCCTCCAGTTCGCATCCCCCCACTGCTGCCGCAGTGGCGTCGTCGGTGACGAGCTGCTGCCCGAGGATCGCGCCCGGGGCCGCTGTCCAGAGGAGGAACACGAGGGCGGCAGCGCACCCACTCCTCCAACCCCCACGACCCCCGATGCCTCTTCGGTTCGTCGACCTCCACGTACTATTCCTCATCTCCGCGTCCTCCTCTCCGGTCTCCCCGTAACCCCGGGTCGGCGCCATTGGGCTCCAGCGCCTCCGCCAAAGCTCCGCATGCGCGTGCGGATCCGTGGGTCCACGGAAGCCCGCGACACCCCGGACTCACGGAGGCGGTCGGGTGAAGACTGCTGGGATTTCTGTGCTGGTCGAAGCGGCGAGACGGGTCGGTGGCGGAGCAGGGGCCTCACCCGCTACTCCCACCGAAAGAGAGCTCCCGCCGAGGAGCTCAGTCGGATTGGGCAGGGGGCGATTGCCCGTGAGCCGCTGGAAGGCCGGCCCGAACCTCAGGCGATCTTCGACTCGCAGGATCGCTCATATGGGTGGTATCACCTCGAATGGTGGGGCTTGACTCCGGTCCAAGTCCAAGAGGGGACGGAGCCCTCGGGTGGTCATGCTACCATATCCCCCGAAGGCGGGTCAAGCCTCATGCGGCCTCCCCCGACACGGCGGCGCCTTGCTCCCGTCAGGGGAGCCGGGGTATCCTCGTCCGCCATGACGCATTCGGACGCAGCACCGACCCGGTGGTTGGTGGAGTGGGCCCTGGCCGCGGTGGCCCTGGGTGGAGCCTCTCTTCTGGTACCCCTCTATGTTCTGGAGCTGGGAGGTGGGCCTTTGGCCCTGGGAATCCTGGCTTCCTCGGCTGCTCTGGTGGGCGTCCCAAGCGCATTCGCCATGGGACGGATTGCGGACCGGACACACCGGCCCCTGATCCTTCTGGAGTCGGGCCTCCTGGCGGTGGCGGCGGCCTTGGCCATCCTCCCCTTCACCCAGCACCTGGGCCTGATCATCGCCATCAACGCGGTGATCTGGGCCGCGTTCGCCGGCCTGGGTCCGGTAGTGAACCTCCTCACCGTGGCCGGAGCCCCGGAGGCCGAATGGCAGCGGAGGATCGCCAGGCTCAACACCTTCCAAGGTTGGGGCTGGGCCGGGGGGCTCATCCTGGGGGCAATCTGGACCTGGGTAGCCGACCCCTTTCTGGGCACGGTGGGGGCCCAGCGCACCTTCTTTGGAATCTGCGTCCTCTCGGTCCTCGCGGGAGCCGTGGGACTTATGAAGGACGCACCCTCCGGGTCCGCACTTCGGGGACTGGACCCTCGCCGTCTTCGCCAAGCCCTGCTGCAGGCGCCCCGCATGAACCTGAGGGGCGCCACCTTCCCCTTCACCCCCGGCCGGGTCTACGACTGGACCTTGCGAAAGATGGACCCTGGAGAGCTGATCCGACGCTTCACCGGGGATCTCGCCCTCTACTACCTGGCGGTTTTCCTCTTCTTCTCGGGATTCGCAATCTACTTCGCCCCCCTTCCCTTTTTCCTGGACGAGGCGGGCTTCTCGTCCGGGGCCATCTTCACCCTCTACCTGGTCTCCAGCATCGGGGCCGCAGCCTCGTTCGGCATCGCCGGGCGATTGGCCGAGCGGCGCAACGTGGCCGCCCTCCAGTCCACCGGCCTCCTCCTCCGGGGCCTGGCCATGCCCGCAGTGGCGGGGGCAGGGCTCATAGCGGGTGCCACCCTCACCGGGTCCCTCCTGGTTGGGGGACTCTTCGTGGTCATCGGGGCCGCGTGGGCCATCATCGCCGTCACGGCCGCCACCCTGGTAGTCCGCCTGGCGCCCAAAGGAGTCCAGGGAGAGGCGCTGGGCTTTTACGCCGCAACCTCCGCCTTGGCGGGAGCCGGGGGAAGCCTCCTGGGCGGCTGGCTGGCCCAGGGAAGCTACGCAGTGGCTTTCGGAGTGGCGGGAGTCCTCGTGGTGCTCGGATCGTTTCTGGTCCTCCGCCTCCGGAGCGCGTCGGGTCAGGGAGGGAGGTGAGCGTCCGGTCACCGTGCCCACCGGCCGGGCGATCCACTCGGGTGGTCGAGGAGCCCCTATGCGGAGGGCTCAGTGACCGCCGGGAGGTGGGGTTCCGGTGAGGACGGCGGTGAGGGCCAGAACCAGGGCGGCCACCCCCACCTCGGCCATGGCCCGGCGGTGGACAGCTCGGACACCGCCCTCGGCCCCCATACCGGGGAGCCCCCACCGCCAGTTCACTCCCCCCAGCACCATGGCCACACCGGCCACCACCACCTTCAGTGACAGAACGCGTCCGTAGCGGGTTTCCCAGAGATCCCCCACCTGGCCGAGATGAGCTCCAGCCAGCACCACACCCATGAAGACAAGCACGCTCACGGAGGCCATGGCCAGAGGGGAGAAGGCCTGAAGCTGTTGGGCCTGGAGCCGAGAGGAGGCGGGGTCCCGCCCCAGGGGTCGCGCCACGATGAAGGCAAGGGTCCCCATCCAGGCTCCGGCGGCCAGGGTATGGGCCGAGTCCACCGCTACCGCCAGAGGCCGGTTGTACGGAACGGACATGGCGTGGCTGGACAGGGCCAGGGTCAGGACCAATGCGATACACCCGGCCCACGCCCCCTGCCAGAGGCGGCCCAGCTCCGAACCACCGCTCGCCCGCCTTCGCTCAACCTCCGTTCCGGCGTGCAGAGTCCGGAGGACGATGGCGAAGACCACGATGAGGAAAACCACCACCGCCCCTTGGACCATCCATACCCGTCCCCAGGTGGTCTCGCGCACCAGGAACGCCACATCCTCCGAGACCGGCACGAAGGGGTCCCGGAAGTCCTGGAGCTGCGCCAGGAGCCTGAGCGCCCACACCCCCAGGAGGAAGAGGGAAGCCAGGAGCCCCACTCGAACCGCCTGATGCTCGAGTTCGATGGTGCCTTCCCGGGCCTCCTCCCCGGGGGCGGGAGGCTGAATGCGCGGGAAGATCCAGCTCCTCCACGCCACCACCCCTACCAGCAGGAGGACGGCTCCAAAGAGAAGGCCTCGCTGGAGGGGCGGTAGCAGAGCCTCAATCACTGAAGAGTGAAGACGAAATCCCCGTTCTGGGCGTGTCCGTCCTGGGCGATGACCCGCCAGTGCACGGTGTACGTCCCGGCGGCAAGCGGTCCCTGGAGATCGATGTGGACCTGGCGAGGGTCGTCCGGATCCGCTTCCGCGTCGGTGGTCGGTACAAGCTCACCCGCAGGATCTGCCAGCCGCACGGAGGTGCCTTGCATCTGCGGCGGCTCGGAAAAGAAGAGACGGACCTCCTCCGGACTCTCCGTCAGGACTGTGTCCGCCTCCGGCTCGCTCCCCCGGAGCTCCAGGTGCAGGACGGGCTCCGCTCCCACCTCACTTCCCCCCAAAAAGGCGACAACGGCGACCCCCGAAAGGGCGAGGAACCACACCGCACTACGTAGAGCTGCGGCCCGCGGGCCGGCTGAATCGATTGGACGCATGACGTGACCGCTCTCCGTCTCTCAGATGGTCGTCGGAATCGAGCCTTCGATGGCTCGGCCCCACCCATCACAATAGCTGTCTTTACCGGTCCAGGTTCCACCCTGGGCCACGGGAGAACTGGCTTCCACGGGTAAGTTCGTCAATGCGGTCCTGAGAGGCGCGCGCCGTTTCGTATCCGTCGGCACGAGGCGCCTTCGGGTTGAAGCCCCGATCCAACCCGGAGCCAAGGCTCTCCCCTCATCAAGCGCCTGCGGATGGCACTTTCTGACGACCAACACCTGATCGGTCTCTCATGCTTCTGAGCGATACCCCGGGAAGCCGCATCCCACGAATATCCTCCAAACAAACACAATCAGTGCAAGACCGGTTCTCTCGGATCCGAGCGACTGCTCGTACCACCGGGGAAGGGCCGTTCATCTTCTGGAGAATACGATGAATCGATTCGCGTTGAGTATAGCCTTCATTACGGCCCTGGCGGCCTGCGGGGGCGACGCCGAGTCCCGAGAAGTCATGGAGAGCCAGGCGTTGGGTGACACCATGCCTGCCCAGACGGCGCCTTCGACTGCCGCCCAAGCCGCACATGCCGCCCCGGCGGAGCAACCGGTACGCGCGATCCAGGCCGGAACGCTTCTTACCTTCGAGGTCAGGGAGAACGTTTCCACATCGTCACACGATGCGGGTGACACCTTTTCCCTGGTGCTCGTGGATGCCGTAACGGGCCCAAGGGATGCCGTCCTGCCAGCAGGGGCTCCGGCCCGAGGCCTGGTAACCGATGCGCACTCGAGCACCGGACCGGACGATCAGTCCGTTCTTGGCCTGCGGGTCGCTTCGGTTGAAGCCGGGGGATCCCAGAAACCAGTCGTGGGCGAGGCCCAGTCTGCCGACATCGAGGGCTCTACCCGGGACAGCGGGGCCCGCACCGCAGCCACCATCGCGACGGGAACGGCGGCAGGGGCCATCATCGGACAGGTTCTGGGCCGTGACACCCGGTCCACGGTGACGGGAGCGGCGGTCGGGACAGCCGTTGGCGTGGGTGTAGCCCTAACGACCCGCGATGGGCATGCCGAACTTCCTGAAGGCTCCCGGATCGTAGTCCGACTGAGCCAAGACCTGACCTTCTGACGGAGCCCTAATGAAAACATCTCTGAATACGGTTCCCACCAAGCTGGGTAGGTTGTGGCTTCCAACCATAGCTCTGGCGATCGCGTCCCTTTGGCTCTTCGCCGGGGAGGCCCACGCCCAGGCGGGCCTGGCGGCAGAAGGACGGGTGGGCGTCACATATCCCCAGGGCGACCTTTCCGACCACGAAGCAGAGGCCGGGCTCTCCCTCGGGGCCGAACTCCAGGTGAACTTCCATCCGCGCCTGACGGCCTACCTGGGTTTTCATCGCCACTCATTCAACTGCGATAACGGCTGTGGTGACCTGGGTGACAATCCCAGAAGCACAGGGGGCGGGGCGGGCGTGAAGTACATCTTCCACAATCCCGGGGACGTTCTGGTGTGGGGCCGCGGAGGGATCGTTGCCAACACCTTTGGCACCGATGATGGAACGGGGGACCGTGAGATCGGATTCGAGTTGGGAGTGGGAGCCGACCTACCTGTGGCGCATCGGCTCTACCTGGTCCCAAACATCGGATTCGTGAGCCACGAAACGGGAGGCAGCGTTCTGGATAAAGCCAACTTCTTCACTCTGGGCGTGGGCGCCCACTATCACCTGAGGTAGTGCACGTTTCCGGTGCTGCAGGTGTTGTCCGGGTTCCCCCCGCCCCGGATTCGCTTCGAGGGAGTTGAAGCGGTTCGGGGTGGACGGGCCTGCACCTTCCAACCTTCGGCGAGGCGAGGCTACTCGGACCCGGAGGTCTCCCGCTCGTGGACGTACGTGGCAATCTGCAGCCGAGAGTTCAGCGTGAGCTTATCCATGATGTTCCGCAGGTGACTCTTCACCGTGTGGACCGAGATATGGAGCCGTTTTCCGATGGCTTTATTGCTCAGTCCTTCCGCAATGAGGTCGACCACCTCTCGTTCCCGTGGCGTCATCCGCACCGAGTCCTGGTAGGTCGGCCCGCCACTCATCACAACCTCCCTCGCGATCTCGGAGAAGAGTGTGGCGGTCATCTGATCCGGTAGCACCTTGAGTCCCGATGCAACCGAGCGGATGGTATTCAGGACGACATCCAGGTGGGCATCCTTCATGATGAACCCGGAGACGCCCGCGCTGACGAACTCGTGAAGTTCCTCGTGTGTCGGAAGAAGGTCCATGACGATGACGTTGGCATCCGGGAAATCCTTCAACACGTTGCGAGCCACCCGCAAGCTGTCCCCATTCTCGAGTCCAAGGTCCAGGAGGACCACGTGCGGCTTGCCTTCCAGCAGCACGTCGTGACCGTTGGGAGCTTCAGCCACCGCTCGGATGTCCGGGGCCCGGTTGAGGATCGAGGTGAGGGCTTCTCGAACCAGCCGATTGTCCTCGATCAAGGCGACTTTGATGACATCGCCCTGGAGGGGGCTGGAATCCGAGATCTCGTCCTGGGCCGTCGGGTCTTCGGTCGTTGGGGATGTATCAGCCACTTCGAGCCTTCTATGAGCCCGGGGGGACAAGGAGTACCGCGGACGAGACGAAAATCTCTCCAACTCGCGCAACGGCACTGTGCGGTAACGCCTCTGAAGTATAGCGGAGTCCCCCGAAGCACGTCGAGGCAACGCTCAGGCATTTCCCGTAGGATCGGACACTACTGGGCTTCAGGGGACCCATCCGCACTGGGTGCCTACCACCTGGAGGACCGGAAACTGATCCTTTCGGCTGACCCGTACGAGTCAACCTACCTCGTGGGGGTGTGATCCACCCTTCATTCCAAAGGGCGATGGGTTTCGGGTGTGCGCCCTGTGATCTTTTGTTGGGCGGATGAGGCTGGAAACCCTCTGCTGCACCGACCTCTTTTCGGCGAGATGGTGACTTCGGAAATCCACCGTCGCCGACCTGGGCCGCCCCCCCTACCCACCTCGGAACACGGAGTCTGCCATGCTCGTCACACTCGCCGTCATTCTGCTCGTCCTTTGGGCCCTCGGCCTCGTCAGCGGTTACGCCATGGGCGGGCTCATTCATCTGTTCCTCGTGGTGGCCCTCGTCGTGGTGGTGCTGCAGTTCCTCTCGGGACGCCGCGCCATCTGACCCATCCTGGCCCCCCGGGTCAGATCACGGACGACCAAAGTCGAGCCCACTTCGTCAGGATGCACCGATGAGAGTCTCAATACCAGGAACCTGTTTTGGCCCCGTCCGCGTCGTCCTGTTCCTGGGCCTGTTGACAGCGGCCTCCTGTGCCCTGAACCCCGTCTCCGGCGAGCGAGAGTTCGTGATGATCTCCGAGGGCCAGGAGGTGGAGATGGGGCGGCAGGGGTCCGCCCAGGTGATCGCTGCCATCGGTCGCGTTCCCGATGCGGACCTCCAGGCCTACGTAAACGGAATCGGTCAGGGGATGGCCCGGCAAAGCGAGCGGCCGCAGCTCGCCTGGGAGTTCCACGTCCTGGAAGACGCCTCGGTCAATGCCTTCGCCATGCCCGGAGGATACATCTTCGTTACACGGGGCATGCTGACGCGCATGACGAACGAGGCCCAGTTGGCCTCCGTCCTCGGACATGAAATCGCGCATGTGACCGCTCGACACAGCGTTCAACAGATGAGCCGGCAGCAACTGGCCTCGCTGGGCCTCGGCCTCGGATCCGTGCTATCTCCGACCATCGCGGAGTATGGACAGGTGGCCAGCTTCGGGCTGGGACTTCTCTTCTTGAGCTACAGCCGGAGTCACGAAACCCAGGCGGACCACCTCGGCTTTCACTATGCTCTGGACCAGGGCTATGACACGCGCGAGATGGGCAAGGTGTTCGAGATGCTCCGACGGGATGCCCAGTTGGCCGGGGTCGGCCGACTTCCGGAATGGCAGTCGTCTCACCCCGATCCCGGAAACCGGATTCAGGATGTGCAGCGGATGGTGGCCGCATCGTCCGAGGACTTCAGCGCAAAGATGGTGGGAGGAGACGAATTTCTACGACACCTCGACGGGATGGCGTACGGGGAGGACCCCCGGGCCGGATACTTCCGGGGATCCCTTTTCCTCCACCCAGACCTCCAGTTCGAGCTGGCGTTTCCTGACGGCTGGGCGAAACAGAATGCCGCCGACGCCGTCACGGCCATCAGCCCAAACCGCGATGCGGTGATCCAGCTTCGAGGCGCCCAGGGGAGCGCTGCTGAGGCCGCCCGTCGTTTCCTGGCTCAGGACGGAGTGCAGGCGGGTGCCCCCTCGGCCCGAACGATCCACGGGAACCCTGCGGTGACGGCCGAGTTTTCCGCCCGGGGCGGCCAGAACGAGTCGGTGCTGGGGATCGTGACCTTCATCGAGCATGGAGGAGCCACGTGGGGCATGCTCGCCTACACCGTGGCCGACCGATTCGCATCGTACGGCTCGGCTTTCTCCCGGTCCCGCGACAGTTTCCAGCGCCTGACCGACCCCGAGGCACTGGCAGCTCAACCGTTACGCATGACGATCGATCGGGCCCCGCGGGCGATGTCGCTTCAGCAGTTCAACTCAGAGATGCCGTCGACCATCCCACTGGCCGAGCTGGCTCTCATCAATGGGCTGGACGAAACGTCACAGTTGCACGCTGGGCAGCCCATCAAGCGTGTCACCGGCACGGTCATGCCCCGAACGGACTGATTCCGGGAACCCGGGGGGGAACATGGCGCGCCCTGCTCTCGTCATGGGGGGGAGGGGCGCCCTCTGAATGGGTGGGGGGTTGGAACCAATCCATTCTCCGGGCATCTGAGGATGCAAGACACCGCCTGGAGCCCTACGTTGTAGGCACTTTCAACAAGTAGCCTCCCCAGCAACGGGTGGATCGGGGCGTGGGCATCCTGGTCTCCGACGTGCCGCGACCGAGCCGGGCCCTCTACCAACCCGAGGAGGCCCATATCTTCCCAAAGCGCATGGCCTCAAACTGACCCTCGTCCCGGCGTTCAATCCATGAGGAGATGCCCCCCATGATCGACGACACCGACCGCCGAATCCTCAGCCTGCTCCAATGCAACGCCCGTATGCCCGTTGCAGAGATCGCCCGAACCATCGACCTGGCCCCCTCGGCGGTGCATCAGCGGATCCGGAAGCTGGAGGAATCGGGAGTGATCCAGGGCTACGAGACCCGCCTGGATCCCCGGGCGTTGGACCTCCGCTTGGTCTCTTTCGTCCGACTCCAGACCGGGGAAGGGGCCAGCGCCCCTGAGATCACCGAGGCCTTGGTCCGGATCCCCCAGGTCCAGGAGGTCCATCGGGTGGTGGGCGAAGACTGTTTCTTCGTGAAGGTCCGGGTGCGGGACCCCCAGGATCTGGCTACCCTGCTGGACCACCAGATTCAACGGGTCCCCAACGTGGCCTCGACGCACACCACCATCGTTCTCACCACCGCCAAGGAGAGCTTCCACCTGCCTCTGGACGGGGACGGGAAGCCCCTGGAGGCGGAGGTGGCCCCCAGCTCCACCGGGAACCCAATACCCGACCACTGACCTGCTCCTGGGCGCCCCGCCTCACGAAGTTTATTGCGCAGACACCCCCTGTTGACGCAGATTCATCATGGGAAACAGGCGAATACGCGCCGATTGTGCGCAACGCACCTACCATCAGGAGGGCGTATGGGACATCCAGGTGAGGGAAAAGTCAGCAGGGCTTTGGGAATCGTGCTCGTGGCTCTGATTCCCGTGGCCTGCGGAGGAAACGGAGAGGATCCGGTGGGTCCTCCCTCTGGAAACGGGAACGGGGACCCGGTCCCGGGGACCGTGGTGGGCTCCGTGACCCATGCGGACGCCGGGGTTGGAGGGGTCACCCTCACCCTCCGGGACGGTCCGGGCTCGGACCAGGAGGAGGTCACGCCCAACGGAGGGTCCTTCGAGTTCTCGGACGTGGAAGCCGGAAGCTGGGAGCTGGAGGTGAGTCCCCCGGACTACTTTACCTTGGCTGGAGGGGAATCGGAGGTCCGCTCCGTGGAGGTGACGGAAGGCGGGACGGTTACGGTGAACATCACCCTGGCCCCGGTGGAAGAGCTGGAGCTGGTGGAGGTGGACGCCACCTCGTCCCTCACCTTCTCGCCCTCCACGGTGGACGTGAGCCCCGGCACCCGGATCCAGTGGACCAACGACTCCAACATGCTTCACACGGTGACCCCCGAAGGGCATTCGGAGTGGGCGGAAGGCACCATCGGAAGCCAAGGGGACACCTTCGAAGCGGTGATGAACAACCCCGGGGAGTTCGAATACATCTGCGTGCCCCATGTGGGTGACGGGATGACCGGAGTCGTGAACGTGGCGCCGTAGCGTGGGACGGTCACAGCCCCGACCCCTCGGGCCCTGGGAGGGAAGCCGGTTGCGGATGAGGGGGTGGCGCGGGTGGGCGTGTGTGGTCACCACCGTGGCCCTCCTTGCTCTTGCCGCTCCAGTGGCGGAAGCACAAGGGGTGCATCAACGCACCCCCAATCTTTCAGGTGGGTGGACCGGGACGCCGGGGACGATCCAGCTTCACTTCGATCACCGATTCTGGCTCCTGGGGGAGCGCATCTTCAACTCCCCCACCTTCCTGGTGGCCGTGCCGGCGACCCGCTCCCTGATGTTCGGCGGACACTACGCCAGCAACTCCAGGGTGACGGGCGCCAGCACCAACGAATGGGAGCCCTTCGTGCGCTGGGCTCTTCCAGTGGAGCGGGAAGCGGGGGTGGCCCTCACCGCGGCGTACAACGTCCATTCTGGGAGCATGGACGCCGAGCTCTCCCTCACCAGGGAGGTCTCCGGCGTGCGGCTCCTGGGGGCGGCCAGGATCTTCTCCGACGCCCAAGGGCGGGGGGAGGCTGGAGGATTTCTGGGGGGTGGGGCGGTCGTGCCCCTGGGAACCTGGTTTTTCGTGGCCGTG
>SKZC01000317.1 GCA_007127575.1 Gemmatimonadota bacterium | reverse complement strand
GTGGAAAGGGGTCCGGGCCGCCTCGGGAAAAGGCGTTCCTCGGGGCCGCCCTGGCGCACATCACCGAAACCGACGACCTCCACCGGGCTTCGGCAACGCATCCGGGGTGCGTGGTCATCCCCACGGCCTACGCGTTGAGCGGAGAGACCGGAGCCAGGGGGAAGCGGTTTCTCGAAGCCGTCCTGGCCGGGTACGAGGCCATGCTCCGGGTGGGGGAGTCTTTGGGGCCGGGGCACTACCGTACCTTCCACACCACGGCCACCGCCGGGGTCTTCGGATCCGCAGCCGCTGCAGCGTACCTCCTGGAGCTGGACGAAGACGCCTGGGTATGGGCGTTCGGGAACGCCGGGACACAGGCGGCGGGGCTGTGGCAGTTCAACGCAGAGGCTGCCATGACGAAGCCCCTCCACCCTGCACACGCCGCCCAGGCCGGGCTTCAGGCGTCTCTTCTGGCCCGGGAGGGGGTGACTGGAGCGGAGTGGATCCTGGAGGGAGAAAAGGGAGTCCACGCCGCGCTCTGCCCGGATCCTCAACCGGAGCGCGTGACGGAGGACGCCCAGGGCTGGAAGCTCGGGGAGACCTCCATGAAGCCGTATCCGTCCTGTCGCCATACGCACCCGGTGATCGATGGAGCCCTGGAGCTCCGGCACCGGCTCCACGACTCGGGGATCGAGGTGGAAGCGGTGGAGGCGTTCCGAATCCGCAGCTACGGGGCCGCCCTGAACCTCACGGACCAGCCCGACCCCCAGACCCCGCACGCCGCCCGATTCAGCCTTCAGTTCTGCGCCGCGTGGGCGCTCCTCCACGGGCCACCGGACCTTTCCTCTTTCCAGGAGGACCGGCTGGATCACCCGGCCGTCCGGCGCCTCCTCCCCCGGATCCGGGTGGAGGAGGATCCGGAGCTCAACCAGGCGTACCCGACCCGGTGGGGGGGTGAGATCCAAGCGGTGGACGCCCAGGGCTCCCAGTGGACCGTCCGCCGCCTCGTGGCCTCCGGCGACCCGGAAGATCCCCTGGACGACGAAGCGCTGGACCGAAAGGTCCTGGGCCTCCTGGACCACGGAGGCCTGGAGGCCTCCCGAGGCCGAGATCTCCTGGACCGGCTCCGGGACCTTCCCGAAGACGGGCCTCTGCCCTCCCTCCCCCATCTGGGCCGCGTTCAGGACTGAGACCGACCCCCAAGCAAACGGACCGCTATGACAGAGAACCGCACCGTGAAGATCCTGGGCATCGCCGGAAGCCTTCGCGCGAAATCGTACAACCGGGCCCTCCTCCGAGCCGCCCAGGAGCTCGCCCCCTCCGACCTCGGCATCGAGGTCTTCGACGAGGTGGGAACGCTTCCCCTCTTCAACCAGGACCTGGAAACCGAAGGCGACCCGGAGCCGGTGGCTCGACTCAAGGAGGCCATCCGTCGGAATCAGGGCCTTCTCATCTCCACCCCGGAGTACAACCTGAGCGTCCCCGGCGTGGTGAAGAACCTGGTGGATTGGGCCTCCCGTCCGGCCAGGGAGTCTCCCCTGGACGGCACACCCGTGGGCCTCATGGGCGCCACGCCGGGCTCCACGGGAACGGCCCGAGCCCAATCCGTGCTCCGGCAGTCCTTCGTGTTCACCAACTCTCCCGTTCTAGCTCAGCCCGAGGTCCTGGTGGGCCGCGCCAGGGACCGGTTCGATGACGAGGGACGCTTGACGGACGACCGCACCCGAGATCACCTCTCCCGGTTCCTGAAGGCACTCCGGGATTGGGTGCGTCTGGTGGGAAGGAAGGCGTGAGCCCGGAAGCCGGTGGCTCAGGCATCCCCTCCGCACCCCCTTCGAGGAGATCGTAGCGTGAACCCTACGGAGCTCCCTTCACTACCGGGGCTGCACCACGTATCGGCCATCTGTGGAGACCCCCAGAGGAACCTGGACTTCTACGTGGGCCTCCTGGGACTCCGCCTGGTCAAGAAGACGGTGAACTTCGACGACCCCGGCTCCTATCATTTATACTACGGCGATGCGGTGGGCTCGCCGGGGACCCTCATGACGTTCTTCGCCTGGACTCAAGTACCCCCGTTGGCCACCGCTCAGGGACGCACCGGCGCGAACCAGATCGCCTCCGTGACCTTCGCGGTTCCAGACGGCTCGCTGAGCTTCTGGGTGGACCGTCTAGCGGATCGGGCGGTGGACTTCGAAGGACCCAAAACCCGGCACGATGAGGTGTTCCTCGCGGTGAAGGACCCGGACGGGATGACGGTCCACCTGGTGGAGCGGGGTCCGGTTGGAGGAGAAGGAGACTGGGCCGGGGGCACAGTGCCCGAAGCTCACCGGATCCAGCGGGTGGACGGGATCGCCATGATCGTGAGGGACCGCAGCGCCACCGAGGCGTTCCTCCGGGAGAGGATGGGCTTCCGGCGCCTGGGGCCAAAGGGAGACGTGACCCGACTCGCCCTGGGGGAAGGGAGAGCAGAGTCCCGGCTGGATCTCGTCGCAGACCCTGAGGCCCCCTCCGGTCGGATGGGCCGGGGAGCGATCCACCACGTGGCCTGGCGAGCCGCCACCGAGCAGGACGAGGCCCGGTGGCGGGAGGCGCTGGTGGAGGCGGGATATGGAGTAACGGACATGAGGGACAGGCGGTACTTCCAGTCCATCTACTTTCACGAGCCTGCAGGCGTTCTCTTCGAGATCGCCACCGACGGACCCGGCTTCCTCGTGGACGAGGAGCCGGGGGAGCTGGGCTCCAGTCTGGCGCTCCCCCCCTGGCTGGAGGCCCGGCGTGCATCCATCCGTGCGCGGCTTCCCGAGGTGGTGAACCGGCATCTCCGGTAGTATCGGTATCTCCGGCAGTAACGTGAAGCGGTGGAGGTTGCCATGTCTGTGGACCGACCCCTGACGGCACGGAGTTCCGTCCTCCTGGCAACGGCGTGGCTGGCGGGGTGCTCCCCCACGGGGCCGGGTCCAGAGGATCCGGTGACAGTCCCGGACCCCCACCTGGAGGCCCAGATCCGGCACGCCCTGGAGCTGGGCTCGGAGCCGCTCAGGCGATCCCACCTGGAGAGCCGCCTGGAGCGGCTGGAGTACCGCTTCCCCCTGGCCGACGATCCCATCTCGAACCTCAGGGGGCTGGAGTTCGCCCGGAACCTCCAGGTTCTCGTGTTGCCGGATCAACGGGTATCCGATCTCTCGCCCATCCGGGAACTCTCGGAGCTCTCCGTCCTCAGCCTCCCAGGGAGTCGGATCTCTCGGCTCGCCCACCTCCGACAACTTGAGAGACTGGAGTGGCTGGACCTGGGAGAGAACCGGATTCGGGACGTGTCAGCCCTGGCGGGACTGAACCGTGTCACCCAGCTCGGGCTGCGAGCCAACGAGATTCGCGATGTGGACCCCCTCTCGAGCTTGACCCGGCTGGAGGCCTTGGACCTGGCACACAACCCCGTCTCTGACGGGACCGCCCTCTCCCGGCTTTCGGAGCTGCAGACCCTGAAACTGACGGGGACGAGGATTTCAGACGTCACCTTCCTCGAAGACCTCACCGGACTCCGGGTGCTGGACCTGGGAGACACCCCCCTTCGCAGCTTGGCACCCCTCCGCGGCCTCGTGGGGCTTCGCGGCCTGGGACTGGACAGGACTGGAACCACCGAGCTGAGTGCGCTGGAGGGGCTGCAGCACCTGGAGAGACTCCGGCTGGACGGGAACTGGGTCACCGACCCCACCCCCATGGCCGGAATGACGGAGCT
>SKZC01000243.1 GCA_007127575.1 Gemmatimonadota bacterium | reverse complement strand
TACGTGGACATCATGGCCTACATCCTGGAGCTGAACGAGTGGCCGGCTGGCGACGAGGAGCTGCCGGGCGCCTCGTCGGAGCTGGGCCAGATCCACTTCCCCGAATACGAAGAGGATCCGCCGGCGGACCCGTAACCCCTACGGGGCGGTGACCCGCCTCGGGGTCCTGGCCCTGCTGGCGACCTCCCTCTCGGTCGTCTCTCCCCGGCTCGCCACGGCCCAATGGGTGGAGGAGCCGGGGAGCGGCTGGGCCGCTCTTACCATCTACCATCAGGCCACGAATCGGGTCTTCGATCCGGACGGTGGCCGAATGGACTTCCCGGGCCGTGGCCGATCAGTGACCACGGCGGCCTTCGGAACCGTGGCCTGGGGCCTCGTGCCCGGTGTGGACGCCTGGGCACAGCTTCCCGTTCAGCGACTCTGGTTCCGGGATCCCACCGGAGAGCGATCCGCCTCCGGGCTCGGGGATCTACGCCTCTACCTTCGCGGGGCCCCCCTTCGGTTCCTGGACCTTGACGCCCCGGTGGCGGTGAGGGTGGGCGTGAAGCTCCCTGTGGGGGACTTCGACGTGGGAACGGACCTCCTACCCCTGGGGGATGGGCAGCGCGACTGGGAGGCCCTCCTGGAGGTGGGTCGCTCCTTCCACCCTCGACCGGGCTATGGAATGGTCTGGCTCGGCTACCGTTGGCGGGAGCCTTCTGAGCCGGGCTGGGTGGAGCTGGGAAACGAGTGGATCATCTACGCTGCCGCGGGAGGGGAAGTGGGGCCGGTGACACTCAAGGGGGCGGTGGACGGGTGGTACGGCAGCCCTCCGATCCTGAACGGCGTCAGGGCGAAGGGAGCGGAACGGGAGATCCTCCGAGTGAGCCCCTCGCTCCAGCTTTCCTTGGGACCGGGGGAGTTGGAGGTAGGTGGGAGGATCCCGGTGGCGGGTCGCAACCTCCCCGCCGGCGCCGAGGTCGTCCTCGGGTATTTCGTGCGCCTGGGTGGAGATGACTAGCCGCGGCCGCCTCCTCAACTTGCGTAGGTGAGGAGCTCCGGATCGTAGAGATCCGCCACATACTCGCCGTACCCGTTGAATAGCTCCGTGCGGGCCCGGGGCGGCCCTCCCAGGACCTCCTCGAACTCCTGCGACCACTCGGGATGAGGGACCCAGGGGTTGACGTTGGAATAGAAGCCATAGGCTTCCGGCCAGACGTCGGCCCAGAGGGTGGAGGGGCGCTCCCGGACAAACTCGATACGCTGGATGGACTTGGCGCTCTTGAACCCGTACTTCCAGGGCAGGGCCAGCCGCCAGGGAGCCCCGTTCTGCTTCGGAAGTGCTCCCCCATAGACCCCGGTGGCCACGAATGCCAGCTCGTTTAGAGCCTCATCCATGCGGAGCGCTTCGTAGTAGGGCCACGGGTACCAGGGCTGGGTCCGCTGGCCCACGGCCTGATCCGGTCGGAGAAAGGAGGTGAACCGCACGTACCGCGCCGACGAGAGGGGTCGGAACTTCTCCATGAGCTTCCGGAGGGGATAGCCGGTCCAGGGGACCACGATGGACCAGGCCTCCACGCACCGAAGCCGGTAGACCCGTTCTTCCAGCCCGAACTCCCGCTCCAGCTCCTCGAGATCGAAACGCCCCGTGACCTCCGCCTCACCCGCTATTTCCACCGTCCAGGGCCAGATCCGGAAGGGGCCGGTGAAGCCCCAGACGGAGTGGACGGAGGAGGCGTTCCCGATGAATTCGTAGAAGTTGTTGTGGCTAGCCACCAGTCGGCGGTCGGTCAGACCTTCGTAGGGAAGGGTGCCGGGCGGATCCACGAAATTGGGGTTCGGGGAGGCCGGGTAGAGATCCGGGTTCGGCGGGGCGCAGATGGTGGCCAGTGGGTCGGAAGGGGGATTTGCATCACACCCCGTCCCTCCCGGTCCTCCCATCTCGTGCCCCGGCCCTCCCCCCGATGGGGCGATGGTCGCCACCCGGTCGGAACATGCTGCGAGCCCCAGGGAGGCCCCCCCGATGCTCATACGTCGGAGGAAGTCCCTTCGGTTCAGGTAGAGCTCCTTCGGGGCGGCCATGCGTTCGGGAAGCCGCCATCCGGGAGGAACGATCACGTGAGCCATGGGCACCCTCCGAAGGAAGAGAATCTACTTGAAGCTATGAGGAGTTCTTCCGGACTACAACGGTGGCGGACTCGGCGCCTGGGTTCATGATTGACCTGGCCGCGGCCCGGCCTCTACGTTCGCCGGATGAGAGTTCTTCCCGAGAGGTCTTGCTGGGTCTTCCCCCTGACGGTCGTCCTCATCGTTCTGGCCTCCTGTCGCCCGCCGGAGTCGGACCGAGGGTGGGAATGCATTGCCCCGGCGAACCCTGGGGGCGGGTGGGATCTCACCTGCCGCACTGCCGGAAGGGCTCTCACGGACCTGGGTTTGGCCCCCGGGATGGTACGGGTCACGAACATCCCCGGGGCCGGTGGTGGCATCGCGTTCGCCCACGCCGTGAGTCAACGGGCCGGAGATGGGAACGTGGTGGTAGCGGCGAGCCCGGCCACCGTACTTCGCCTCGCTCAGGGGCAGTTCGCCCACCTCACTGCAGAGGACGTCACCTGGTTGGGGGCGGTGGCCACGGACTGGGGGGTGGTGGCCGTGCAGCCCGACGCTCCGTGGGAGGATCTGGAGGAGCTATTGAACCAGTGGCGGTCCGACCCCGCCGCCATCGTGGTGAGCGGTGGGAGCGCTGTGGGGGGACAGGACCACATGAAGGTCCTCCTCCTGGCGGACGCGGCAGGCATCGAGCCTCAGGCCGTGCGCTACGTCCCCTTCGACGGGGGTGGCGAAGCCATGACCGCCCTCCTGGGAGGATTCGTGAACGTCTTCTCCGGCGACGTGACTCAGGCCGACGGTCAGGTGCAGGCGGGGAACCTCCGAGTGTTGGCGGTTCTGGCTCCGGAGCGGGTGGAGGGCGCCCTGAGCTCCGTCCCCACGGCCCGGGAGCTCGGCTACCCGGTGCATTGGGTGACCTGGCGTGGCTTCTACCTCCCCCCGGGGGTGGACGAAGGGTCCTACCGTCGCTGGCTGGAGGTGCTGGATGAGTTGGCTCACTCCCCGGAATGGGAAGAGGCCCGTCTACAGGCCCGCCTCAGCCCCTTCTACATGGCCGGAGAAGAGTTCCAGGAGTTCGTTCACCGCCAGGTCTCCGAGTTCCGCCGGATCTCCCGCGACCTGGGACTGATCCCGTGAAAGGCGGTGCTCCGGAGCCACGAGAGTCCGGCGGGGGCCAGGGCTCTCGGCCGGAGCTCGGGGAGGGGCGCCTGGGAGACCGCGTGGCGGGCGGCTTCCTGGTGATTCTCGCGCTCTGGGTGGCCTGGGAGTCCCGCTCTTTCGTGGTGGGCTTTCCCGCCGACCCGGTGGGACCTCGGGCCCTCCCCCTCTTCGCCGCCGCCGTCTTGGGAGGCGCGGGGCTCTACACCCTCTTCCGCCCGGAGCCGAACCCTCTGTGGCCTCCCTCACATACGGTCCTGCGGCTGGTGACGGCGGTGGCGATCCTGGGAGCGTATCCCCTCGCGCTCGCCTGGATCGGGTTCGTGGTGGCCACCGGAGGGGCGGTGACGCTCCTCTCCCTCCTCTTCCAGGGCCCTCCGGTGCGGAGCGCCCTGGCCGCCTTCCTGTTCTCGGGAGGGCTCTTCCTACTTTTCGTGCACCTCCTGGGTGTTCCTCTTCCCGTAGGACAGCTTTTCATCCGGATCATGGGGTGGTGAGGTGGATGCCTTCGGGTTCCTTCTGGAAGGATTTGCCGTCGCCCTCCGGCCCTTCAATATGGCCTGTGCCTTCGGGGGCGTGTTGGTGGGGACGGTGGTGGGGATGCTCCCAGGCATCGGGCCCATTAACGCCATCGCCATCCTCCTCCCCGTCATCTTCGTCTCCGGGGTTCCTCCCGAGTCCGCTCTGATCCTCCTGGCGGGGATCTACTACGGGTCCCAGTACGGAAACTCCATCAGCACCATCCTCCTCAACGTGCCGGGGACCACTTCGTCGGTGGTCACCGCGATCGACGGCTATGCGCTGACGCGGAAGGGAGAGGCGGGGTCGGCGTTGGCCATGGCCGCCATCGCCTCCTTCGTGGGAGGGACGCTGGCCATCTTCGGGCTCGTCCTCTTCGCCCCCGCCCTGGCCGGCTGGGCCATCCGCTTCGGACCCGCGGAGTACTTCGCCCTCATGGCCTTCGCCTTCGCCGCCCTGGCGGGCCTCTCCGGCGCCGGCCTGGCCAAGGGCCTGGTGGCCACTGGCGTGGGCCTTCTCCTGGCGTCGGTGGGTCTGGATCCCAACAGCGCGGTGCCCCGCTTCACCTTCGGCGAGCTCCGCCTCTTCGACGGTCTGGACTTCGTGGTGGTGACCATCGGCCTCTTCGCCGTGAGCGAGGTCCTGCTCCTCCTGGAAGAGGAGGGCCGAGAGACCCGTACGGGGGTGGCGGTCCGGAAGGTGATGGTCTCCCTCCAGGAGCTCTTGGACTCCGCTTGGAGCCTCCTCCGGGGGAGCCTGGTGGGCTTCTTCGTAGGGGTGCTTCCCGGGGCAGGGGGAACCATCGGATCCTTCGTCGCCTACGCCCTGGAGAAAAAGATCTCGGATGACCGGGGAACCTTCGGAAAGGGGGACCTGAGGGGGGTGGCGGTGCCGGAGGCGGCCAGCAACTCGGCGGCTACCGCCGCCATGATCCCCCTTCTCACTCTGGGGGTTCCCGGAAGCGCCACCACCGCCGTGTTGTTGGGGGCGCTCCTGGGGCTCAACGTGACCCCGGGCCCTCTCCTCATCCAAGACAACCCGGAGGTCTTCTGGGGTCTGGCGGCGTCCATGTATCTGGGAAACGCCTTCCTTCTCCTCCTGAACCTCCCTCTGGTCCGAGTCTTTGTCCGGGTGCTCTCCCTGCCCCGGTGGTTCCTCATTCCAGGCGTGGCGGGGATGAGCTTCGTGGCCGTCTACGCCGTGAACTCCAGCGTCTTCGATCTGGCGTTGATGGTGGGGTTCGGAGTCCTGGGATACTTGCTCCGGAAGGTCCGGGTGCCGTTGGCTCCGGTGATTCTGGGGCTGGTGCTGGGGCCGCTGATGGAGAAGAACCTGAGGCGGGCCCTGGCTCTGAGCGACGGAGACTGGGGCGTTCTGGTGTCCTCTCCGCTTTCGGCGGGGATCTGGGTGCTTACCGGCGCGAGCCTGCTGGTGCCCGCCGGACTGGCACTGCACCGCCGATTGAGGAGGATGTAGGAGCGGGTAGGGCAGTGGCGCAGGTGGGGACGGTGCCGTGGCGAGAGTGGAACGGACCCGGCCCCCTGACCGTCAGAAGATGGCCAGGGGGCCGAAGTCCGGCGCTGCAATGGTTACTACTGCTGCACCACTGGGCCGAAGCCCTGGAAGATGAACTTCTGGAACCGGCGGCCGGGGTCCGCCTCGGCCACGTAGATGTTCCCCTCAGAGTCGGCGGCCAGGTTGTGGGGCCGGCCCATCTCCCCCGGGCCGGTTCCCTCACCGCCGAACCGGTCCACCACCTCCAGGTCGCCGCGTCGCATCACCACGATCTGGTGCTGGCCGCCGTCGGCTACATAGACGTAGCTCTGATCCGGGTCGTGGGAGAAGGCCACGTCGAAGGCGCCGGTGCTCCCCTCCCGGACGATCCCCTCGCCGATGAACGTGCCGTCCCGCTCGAAGGCCTGGACCCGGCTGTTGTTTCGGTCCCCGACGTAGATGCGGCCGTCGTTGGAGCCGTCGATCCCGTGGGGTAGCCGGAACTGGCGGGGCAGCTCGTCCTCGGGGTACTCGTAATCATCATCCGGGGCCTCCCCGTAGGCGCCCCAGTGGCGGAGGTACTCTCCCGTCTCGGCATCGAAGACCACCACCCGCCGGTTCGCGTACCCGTCGGCGATGTAGAGCTCGTTGGTCTCCGGATCCACGTAGATGTCCGCCGAGCCACCCAGCAGGTTGGGGTCGTCGCTCCCACCCACCTCGTCGAACTCTCCGATGGTGAGGAGATGCTCCCCGTCCCGGGTGTACTTCATGACCTGGTGGTGAATGGAGGTAGCCACCCAGACGTAGTCGTTGTGGTCCACGAAGACGCCGTGGGGCATGAGCGGCCAGTCGGGCGACGGCTCTACGCTCCCCCAGGCCTGAAGGAGCTCCCCGTCCGGGGTGATCTCCATGAGGGGCGGGGCCCGCTCACAGCAGTCCGGGATGTCCGGATCGAAAGCCGCCTCCATGTCTTCGTCGCTGATCCGCTCCGGGCGGTGGAGGACCCAGATGTGGTCCCGGGAGTCCACATGGATTCCGGTTCCGGGCCCGATAACCCAGTGTGCCGGATAGGGCTGCGGCCAGTCAGGGTCGGGTTCGAACATAGGGGTGCCCAGGGCGTCTCCATCCTGGGCCTCCATGCCGGGCTCGCCGTCCATGGCCTGCATCGTGTCCCCGTCTCCCTCCGGGGCGCAGGCCGCCGCGAAGAAGACGAGGAGGATGGCTCCAAGAGTTTGGAGCCTTCGTTCAGGGGTCATCTTTCCGTCACTCCTTATGAGACTTGTGGACAGGCACGAGCCCCCACTCGAGGACCCGATCGCTCCTGGACGCAACGCCTTCTCCCGCGTCACCGGGGAAGAAGGGTGGCCTCCCTTCCACTACCATGGAGCGGATTGAAAATCAACTTGAAGGTTCCCGCCGGCTGAGCGCGGAACTGGGGACGGAAGCCGATGAGGACCACTTCGCCCTCCCCGACCTCTACCCGGACCACGGCGGGTTGTCCTGCCAGGTACTCCTCGGCCCCGAGCTCCCACCCGCTCATGAGGAGGTCGGAGTCGGCGTAGTGGGCCACCACGTCCAGAGCGGGGTGACCCTCCTCCACATCGAAGGCACGGCTTCCCTGGAAGAACGCTGCGGCCTCGTCCCGCATGCCGTAGGCGACGGGGTGTGTGGGGTCCACGTTCATGCGAAGTAGCGAGCCCGGGATGAAGAGCTCCTCGCTGGGCACGTCCGCCACCGCGTTGGCCACCGGGAGCTCCAGGTGCTGGATGGCGAAGTCGCTGGCGCCGTCGAAGGTGACCAGCGTTCCCCCGCCTTCGACCCACGCCCGCAGGTTCTCCACACCCTCACTCCCGATCCCACCCACGTATTCGGGTGGCGCCGAACCCTCCGAACGGCCCTGATAGATGGACTGGGCCCCCTGATCGCTGAGCACCAGTGCATCCCATTGGGAGAGGTCCTCCTGGAAGTGGGCGTTCCGCACCGTGTCGAGCTGAACCTCGTAGGTGTTGAAGAGGAAGCGGGTCCACCCCTCGTCCATGTTTCCGGTCCAGGGCATGTAGAGGCCCACCCTGGGGGACCGCAATCGGGTCAGCTCCACCTGGGGCTGGGCCTCCAGGGCCGTAGCCCGGAGTCCCAGGTCGCGGGCCACCTCCTCCACCCGGTTTCGGGTGGTTCCGTCGGAGCCCTCCACCACGAACGCCCCCGGACCGAAGCTGGCTCCGTCGGCCTGGAATCCGTCCTCGGCTCGGTGCACCGTCTCCCCGGCGCCGAGAAGTCGGTTCACCGCCAGCCGGCTGGCGTTCCGACGTTCAGAGAGGACGAATCCGAAGGAGGCCTCCGATGCCACCACGGGTTCCGGCACCGGGACCACGTCCACCTCTTCCACGGAGGCCTGGAAGGGGTCCTCCACCCGGTCCACGTCCACCGCCATCTGGAACGGGAGCGTCCAGCCGGCCAGGCCGCCGTACGGTGGCTGGGGAGGTCCGCCGGGATACTGCTCCCGGTGCGGATGTTCCTGGGCCTCCAGGAGGTCCATGAGGTGGGCACGGAAGGCCTGCCCTGCAAAGGCGACGTAGGTTCCGGCGGGATACTCCTGCCCGTCGGCGGTGAAGGGGGAGGTGGCCCGATGGACCTCCACCCCTCCCCTGCGCAACACGTTCAGCATCTCCACCGCCTCACCCCGGTCCCACTGGGCCTCCAGGTCCACCACGTATGCGAAGGGGCCACCGGCCTCCCCGTCCCGGATCTGGTTCCGGCCCATCCGGTAGATGTTGAAGAGCCAGTCCTCTTTGAGCCGCTGTCCGATGTCCAGCGCCCCCAGCGAGGTCTCGAAGTGGTACTGGACCGCGTCGCCGAAACGGGCCCACCCTCCTTCCCACGGGTTCATGTAGTAGACGCTGGGCTCCTGCGCCGAAATCCGGTGGGCGCCGGGACCGAACTCTTCCGGGAGGTCGTCCGGCTCATGGTACTGGGGTGTGGGGCTGTTGTGGCCCACCTCGGAGAGGAGCCCCACCTGGTTGTGAAAGTAGGGGGCCGTCCGCATCCCCCCGTTCCACCACATGGTGAAGGTCATCCGGGAGACCACGCCGGGCATCTCCAGCTCCTCCAGGCGCTTCGACATGTGCTCCCCCACCATGTTCACCCCTCGTACGACGAGGGGAGGGATGTGGGGGTTCACTGGATCCGCGAAGGGAGGGATGAAGATCCGGGCCGGGAACGGGGCCGTCTGGTGGTGGTTGAATACGATCTGGGGGTACCACTCGTGCCAGAGCTGGCGTGTCACCACCTTGGACTCCTCCTGGCGGATCATGAACCAGTCCCGGTTGTTATCGTGCCCCACGTACTCGTGGTAGACCTCCGGCAGGGCGAGCTCCCAGGGCTCCTCGGAGTGGGCTCGGTACCAGTCCGTGACGATCTGATGTCCGTCGGGGTTCATGAGGGGCATGAGGAGGAGGATGACATCCTCACGAATCCGTGCGCTCTCCTCCGACTCGTCGGTGGCCATGTGGTAGGCCAGGAGGGGGGCGTGCTGGGAGTGGGCCAGCTCGGTGGAGTGGAGGCCGCTGTCGATCCAGACCACGGCCTTGCCTTCCCTGGCCAACTCCCGGGCCTGCTCATCGGTGAGATCCCGGGCTCGAGCCAGCCGGGCGGAGATGTCCTTCCAGCGGTCCAGTTGCCCCACGTTCTCCTCGGTGGAGATGTAGAGGAGGTACATGGGTCGGTCCCGGGTGGTGCGTCCGATCTCCTCCATGACCACCCTGGGGCTGGCGTCTGCCAGGGCCCGGTAGTAGGTGTAGAGTTCGTCCACGTCCGCCAGGGTGTAGTCGGCCCCCAGCTCGAAGCCCAGGAAGTCGTCGGGGTGGGGAATCTCCTGCGCGGAGAGGGTTGCGGTGTGCGCAGGAAGGCTCAGGGGAAGGGTGGGCTGCTCCAGGGCCGGAAGGGGGAGAAGCCCTAACAGGACGAGAAAAAGGCTCGCCGTTTTCATCCTGGAATTCGTTGCTCTCATGGGTCCGTCTCGGTTCGGGGTACTACGTTGCCACGTAGGAAAAAAAGGAGGGACGGACCACAATGCCCGGCATCTGGAACCGACACGAAAAGGCAGAGCCGGAGAGCGGGGAGGGGCCACGAACCTCTTCTTCACGGTACCCCTCCCCGCCCGTCTAGGCAAGCGTCACCGGACCTCCGGGGGGGCCTCTCACCGCGCCCCTGGCGGAGCGGAGCAGGTCAGGGGCGGTGGTTCATCTCGAACTCTGCGGCGCCATACCGGGTGAGCCACTCGTCCACCTGTTCCGGGTCATCGGTGAAGGCCAGGGAGAGGAGGAGGAGAAGCCGGGCTTTCTGGGGCATGAGGTTGGTCCTGCCGGACCGGAAGCGGCTGGTGGAGGCGAAGACGACGCCCCGCTCCATGGCCTCCTGCCGCGCGGATCCGATGGCGCCCCCCCCACCGGCGACGACGATTCCCTCCACACCGGCGTCGGCGAAGGCCGTGATGGCCTCACCACCGGCTCCCTGGTACCCGATGACGATCTCCGTCCTGGGGAGCTCTTCCTTGGCGACCTCGGTCAAGTCGAAGGGGGTGTTCCACTCCGTCGGATCGTCGCAGTGCTGAATCCGGGGAGGAGCCCGGAAGACCCGGACTTGAAGCTCGTCCACGTACCCCAGGATTCCGATTCTCCGGGAGGTGAAGGTGTCCATCCGGTAGTCGTCGGCCTTCCAGGCCTCCTTGGCGGCGTGGATCTCGTCGTTCATGAGGATCACCGACCCGAAGCATGTGGTCCGTCCGCTGGCGGCCAGGACGATGGCGTTGAATAGGTTGGCGTGGGCGTCCGTTCCCACCACCGTCCACGGACGCATGGCGCCGGTAAGGACCACGGGCTTGGGGCTCTGCACGGTGAGGTCGAGCCAGTAGGCGAACTCTTCCATGGTGGTGGTGCCTACGGTGACCACCACCGCGTCGGAGGTCTCCAGGGCCTCCTCCACCGCATGGGTGAGGTCGTAGTAGTCCTCTACCGCGTAGCCTCCCGATCCCCGGTTTCCAAACTGGACGGTGGAGAGCTCCGCCACCTCCTCGATCTCGGGACGGAGCTCATCCACCATGTCGTCGATGGGAAGCTGCCCGGCCCGGTAGCTCTGGAAGGTGGTCCTCCCAGTGGAGGTCCCGGCAATGGTTCCGCCGGTGGCCACGATGGTCACGTGGGGGCGGTGCGCCTGTTGCGCCTCCCCGAGCTCGGGGAAGAGGAAAGGAGACGCGAGAAGAGCGGCCGCGGCGACGGCTCCGAGGCAGCGGGATGAGGGCCGAAACGTACGCATGACGGTGCCTCCCGAATTCGGTGAAGGGGAACCCACTCCATCCGAGGGAGGCTAGGCGCCGACGCCGAGGGCGGCAAGGTTGGACGTCAGCCGTCCGGGGCCGTGGCCGAGCGGTAGCCCAGGGCCTGCGAGACCCGGAGGGCGGCCTCTCGAACCTGCCGGGCCAACCCATCCAGCGCGGCCCGGCTCGTCCGGGAGAGGGGGGCGCTGGTGGTGACCGCCGCCACCACACGGCCCCGATGATCCCGCACGGGTGCGGAGGCCGCCACCAGGTCTTCCTCCAGCTCCCGCCACGCGGTGGCTACGCCCGCAGCCTCGATTTCGGTGAGCTCCTGTGTGAGCTGGGCCCGATCTGTCACGGTCCAGGGTGTGAATGAGGGAAGGGACCGGGCCAGGAACCGTTCACGGGTCTCCGGAGAGGCGTGGGTCAGAAGGACCTTCCCGGCGGCAGTCGCATGGAGTGGAAGGCGGCGTCCCAGGATCCCCACGTGCTGGATGGGTCGGGAGCTCCGCACGACTTCCACGTTCACCGCCGCCGTCCCGTCCAGGATCACGAGGTTGGTGGTTTCCCCCACGCGCTCCACCATCTCTTCCAGGATCGGGCGGGCCACTCTCTGCAGGCTCGTGGCCTGCCGTGCCAGCTCACCGAGTGCCGCCAGGCTGAGGCTTAGGCGGTACCGACCCGATTCCACGTCCCGGTCCAGAAAGCCCGCCTCCTCCATCCCCTTGAGCCATCGGGATGCGGTGCTCTTGGGTCGTTGCAACAGTTCCGCCGCCTCCAACACCCCCAGCTCGGTGCGTTGCGGAGAGAAGAGGCGCAGTATCTCCATGGCTCGGTGAAACATGGGGCCATTTACCCGTTCAAGGCGTGTGCCGTCGAGGCACCCCCTCGCCGGCCCCTCTGCCCGCCGATGGTGCGTGGTGACGAACTGAGGGTGGGAACTTCCAGCCCGGGTCGGGGGTCTTGGTCCGTGGGACCATAATATGCAACTAGGTTCCGAAAAATGGAACACCAGGCGCGGGAGCTGGAGGAGGGGTGCCATGAACGGAGAGGGAGACGGGACCCGGGTGGGGCGGGATGCCCATACGGACCCCGAGCTTCGGCAGCATGAGGGCCCGCCACTCATCCAAGAGCGGAGAGGCCCGGTGCTCTGGCTGACCCTGAATCGTCCTCACCGCTTGAACGCCGTGAGCCTGGAGCTCTACCAGCACCTCTCTCGCGCGATGGCGGAGTTGGAAAAGGACGACGAAGTCCGCGTGGTCGTGCTGACGGGCTCGGGTCGCGCCTTTTCGGTGGGTGCCGATCTCAAGTCACACGGGGAGGCGGAGCCCGGACCGGAAGAGCGGCGCCGATACGTGACGGCGGGCCAGGAGGCGAACCGCCGGGTCCAGACCGCTCCGGTTCCCGTGGTGGCGGCGGTGAACGGTCACGCGGTCGGCGCCGGTCTGGAGTTGGCTCTCTCTGCGGACCTGGTCGTGGTGGCCCAGAGGGCGAAGTTGCGCTTTCCCGAGGTCGGTCTGGGCACCTCCGTGGGAGGGGGAGTCACGTACACTCTCCCTGAGCGAGTGGGGGCCGCCCGGGCCCGTGAGCTTCTCCTTCTGGGCCGCTTTTTTTCGGGAAAGGAGGCGGAGGACATGGGGATGGCACTTGCGGCGGTGGACACCCATGAGGTGGTGTCTCACGCCGAGGCTGTGGCCCAGGAGTTGGCCGCAAAGGCGCCCATCTCCCTCCGGTGGGTGCGTCACCTCCTCAGGGGCGCCTCCTTCGGAAACCGGGAGGAGGCTCTGGCCGCCGAGGCGGAGGCGCTGCTGGACTGCATGTCCACGACGGATTGGAAAGAGGGGATTCGTGCCTTTCACGAAGGCCGCACGCCTCACTTCCTGGGAGGGTAGCTCGCATGATCAGGAACTACGGCGTCGACTCGGCACTGTGGAAAGGGTTTCATCCTCGCTCGGTGGCCGTGGTGGGGGCGTCCCAGGATCCCACCAAGCGGGGACACCAGGTGGTGAAGGCACTCCTGGACCGAGGGTTTGCCGGGAAGGTGCACCCGGTCCACCCTGCCGGCGGCACTCTCCTGGGGCTCCCGGTGGCTCGATCCGTGGAAGAAGTCGGCGGCTCGCCGGAACTGGCGGTGATCTGTACGCCCGCCGCCACGGTACCCTCGGTGGTCCGATCCTGTGGGCTCGCCGGGGTGTCGGTAGCCGTTGTCTTAGCTGGGGGCTTCAAGGAGCGTGGGCCGGAGGGGGTGCGCTTGGAAGAGGAACTCCGGGAAGTAGCGAAAGACACGGGAGTGCGTGTGCTGGGTCCCAACACCTCCGGGTTCCTGAATTTGAAGCACGGGTTGGACGTCATCGGGATTCCCCAGGCTCGACGGGGAGGACTGGGCCTCCTGGCCCAGTCCGGCAATACGATCCTGGGTCTCCTCAATGACGCGGCGGAAACACCGGGCTGCGGGTTCTCCCTCGTCATGGGGGTCGGAAACGAAGCGGACGTCTCCTTCCACGAGTGTCTCGAGGTCCTGGGACGGGATCCCGACACGCGGGCGATACTGATTCACGCCGAAAGCATCACCCAGGGGCGCCCCTTCCTGGAATCCGCTCGACGGATCAGCCGGCGGAAACCCTTGGTGGCGTTGAAAGGGGGGCGGTCCCGGACCGGGAGCCAGGCGGCCCGTTCCCACACCGGAGCCGTTTCCACGGATCACGCCACCGTAAAGGCGGCCTTGCGCCAGGCCGGAATTGTGGAGGTCCGCCGCTCCGACGACCTTCTTCCTGTGGGGAGGACGCTGGCGACGCAGCCGCCGGCGAAGGCCGGTGAGGGGTTCGCCATCTTGGCGGACGGGGGAGGTCACGG